>NZ_DDHH01000185.1:0-15013 GCF_002338015.1 Rhizobium sp. UBA1881 | reverse complement strand
CTCTGCCCTGCCGGGCATCTCCCCCACAAGGGGGAGAAAACTTGTGGCCCCGCTCTGCCTCGATCATGACCTCAGCGCTGCGACGGTTAAGCCCCTCCCCCTTGTGGGGAGGGGTTGGGGAGGGGCCTTTACTCCAACGCCTCGGCAATCAGATCGTCCGCGGCCTCCGCCAGCAGAACATCCTGCGCCTCGCCATGCACATGCTCCTTGCCGATCTCCAGCATCACGGGCACGGCGAGCGGCGAGATGTGCTCCAGCGGGCGGTGGGTGATGTGCCCCTTGATTCGCTTCAGCATATCGCCAAGACGGCCGATATCCAAAAGCCCGGTCGCCGCATCCTGCCGCGTCGCCTGCAGCAGGATGTGATCGGGCTCGTGGGTCCTGAGCACGTCGTAGATCAGATCGGCGGAAACCGTCACCTGCCGGCCGCTCTTTTCCTTGCCCGGGTGTCGGCGCTCGATCAACCCTGCAATCACGGCGCAATTGCGGAAGGTGCGCTTCAAAAGGAAGGATTCGTCGAGCCAGCTTTCGAGATCGTCGCCCAGCATGTCCTCGTCGAAGAGGTCGGATAGGCTGAGCCGGCCGCTTGATATCATCCGGCCCATATCCTCGAGCCCCCAGATGCCGAGCGAATAATCGGTGGCGACGAAGCCGAGCGGCTTGGCGCCTGCGCGTTCCAGCCGGCGGGTCAAAAGCATGCCGAGCGTCTGATGCGCCAGCCGCCCCTCGAATGGGTAGGCCACCATGTAGCAGCGGCTGCCGCGCGGGAAGGTTTCGATCAGCAGCTCGTCGCGTTTCGGCAGGATCGATTTCTCCTTCTGGATCGCCAGCCAGTCGCGCACCTGGTCCGGCAGCCGGTGCCAGCGGTCGGGATCATCGAGCATCAAGCGCACCTGGTCGGCGAGATAGGTGGAGAGCGGAAACTTGCCGCCGGCATAGGAGGGGATCTTCGGGTCGTTGGAATAGGCCTGGCTCGCCAGCGCCTCGTTCTCGCGGATACCCTCGAAGCGCAGCACCTTGCCGGAGAAGATGAAGGTGTCGCCGGGCGAAAGCTGCTCGAAGAAATACTCCTCCATCTTGCCGAGCGTCGCCCCGCCGCGCCCGATGCGGCCGCCTTCTCCCCGCTTCACCATCTTCAGGTTCAGCATAGGGCTCTCGACGATGGTGCCGAGGTTCAGCCGGTATTGCTGCGTCACCTGCGGATTGGAAACGCGCCAGCGCCCCTCCTTCGTCTTGCGGATACGGGCATAGCGCTCATAGGTGCGCAGCGCGTAGCCGCCGGTGGCGACGAAATCGACGATCCGCTCGAAAGTCTCCCAGGAGAGATCCGCATAGGGCGAGGCGCTGATGATCTCGTCATAGAGCTCCAGCATGTCGAATGGCTCGGCGCAGGCCATGCCGAGAACATGCTGGGCGAGCACATCGAGCGCGCCGCGCCCAATAGGCGGCGTGTCCTGCGCGCCAATATAGTTGGCGTCGAGTGCTGCCTGGCACTCCATCACCTCGAAACGGTTGGCGGGAACGAGGATCGCCTTGGAGGGCTCGTCCATCCGGTGGTTGGCGCGGCCGATGCGCTGCGCCAGTCGCGAGGCGCCCTTCGGCGCGCCCACATGGATGACGAGATCGACATCGCCCCAGTCGATACCGAGATCGAGCGTCGAGGTGGCGACCACGGCGCGCAGCCGGTTCGCCGCCATCGCCGCCTCCACCTTGCGGCGCTGGCCGACATCGAGCGAGCCGTGATGCAGCGCGATTGGCAGGTTGTCGTCGTTGGCGGTCCAAAGCTCCTGAAACAGCATCTCCGCCTGGCTGCGGGTGTTGACGAAGAGCAGCGTTGTCTGGTGCTCAAGAAGCTGTTTGTAGACATCGGGGATCGCGTATTTCGCGGAGTGGCCGGACCAGGGAATGCGCTCCTCGGTCGAAAGGATAGAGATATCGGGCTTGGCCCCGCCCTCCACCGTGACGATGCCTGCATGGCGCTCGCCACCTTCCGGCTGCGCCACCAGCCACTTCTGCAGTTCCAGCGGCTCGGCGACAGTCGCCGAAAGCCCGATCGTCTGCAGCTTCGGCGCAAGCCGCCGCAGCCGCGCCAGCCCCAGCGACAGCATGTGGCCTCGCTTCGAGGTGACCAGAGAATGCAGCTCGTCGAAGATGATGTATCTGAGGTCCTTGAAGAAGCGCTCCGCCTCTCCATTGGCAAGCAAAAGCGCCACCTGTTCCGGCGTCGTTAAGAGGATGTCGGGCGGGCTGAGCTTCTGGCGCTGCCGCTTCGAAACCGGCGTGTCGCCGGTGCGGTTCTCGACAGTGACGGGCAACCCCATCTCCAGCACCGGCTTCATCAGATTGCGCTCGATATCGACCGCCAGCGCCTTCAGCGGCGAGACGTAGAGCGTGTGAATGCCGGTGAAGGCAGAGCCGGGCGGGATCTTGCCGCGACGGGTGAGATCGGTGAGCGATGGCAGAAAGCCGGCGAGCGTCTTGCCGGCCCCGGTGGGCGCGATCAAGAGCGTGCTTTCTCCCGCCTCGGCGCACGCCAGAAGCTCCAGCTGATGCCTGCGCGGCTGCCAGCCCTTCTCCGCAAACCAGCGGGTAAAGGGGGCAGGCAGGGATATCAGGCGCTCGCTATCGATCTGGTCCACCGCCTGAATGTAGTTCAAACCGCGCCGATGAGAAGGCGTCGCGTCAGGCGATCGTCAATGCGGTCGGTAATTCCGCCGCATTGGTGGTGCGCCTTGCAACAACGAAGGCAAACCGATGGAACGACAGATGCTGACGCGTCGATCTTTGCTGACTGCCCTGAGCGCCGCAACCGTGATGCCGAACACGTTGCTACCGGGCAGGGCCCATGCCGCCGGCAACCCGGCGGATGCGGCGAGCGAAATCCTGCCGCTGTGGCCGGGAGAGCCGCCGGGTGGAGGCGGCCCATCCGGTGCGATCGTCGAAAATGCCAGGGGCGCGATCAGCAATGTCGCCATGCCCAATATTGCGGTTTACGCACCGACAAAGCCGAACGGCATCGCCGTGCTGGTCGCCGGTGGTGGCGGATACCGGCGGATCTCGATGCGCAACGAGGCGAGGCCGGCTGCGCGCTGGCTGAACAGCCGCGGCATCACCGCCTTCGTGCTATCCTACCGATTGCCGGGCGAGGGCTGGGCGGCCGGTCCGTTGGCGCCGTTGCAGGACGCGCAGCGCGCGATCCGGCTGATCCGTGCCAATGCCACGCACTTCGGCATCGATCCCGGCCATCTGGGCGTGCTGGGCTTTTCCGCCGGCGGCCACCTGCTCGGCCTCGCTGCGACCCGCTCCGCCTTCGCCTCCTATCGAGAGGTCGATGCGGCGGACAAGCAATCGGCGCGACCGGATTTCGCGGCGCTCATCTATCCCGTCATCACGCTGAAGCCGCCCTACGACAACACCTGGACCCGCCGCATGCTGGTCGGCAAACATCCGAGCGCGGCCCTCAGCGTCGAATGGTCGGTCGAGGATGATGTCGGAGCCCGCTGTCCGCCCATGTTTCTGGTGCAGGCAAAGGACGATCCAATCTCTGATCCTGAAAACACGGTTATCATGCAGCAGGCCTGCCTGAAGGCCGGTGTGACGGTGGAATTGCACCAGTTGCAGGATGGCGGCCACGGCTTCGGCATGGGGCGAAGCGGCAAGGCGTCGGCGGATTGGCCGGATGACTTTGCGCCATGGCTGGCACGCATCAACCGGCCGATCCTGCTGTCATCAGGTCAATAGATGTCGAAGGGGAAATACTGCTTGGTGATCTTCTGGTAGGTGCCGTTGGCAACCAGCGCGTCGATCGCCTTGTTGAAGCGCTCCTTCAGTTCGGTCTCGCCCTTGCGGATGCCGATGCCAGCTTGCGTCTCTGTGCCGGGCACGTCGCCGAGCAGCTTGCAGCAATCCTTGCCGGCCTTGTTCAGCCAGTCGACGACCACGAACTTGTCGGAGACCAGCGCGTCGGTGCGGCCGTTCTGCAGGTCGGCCACGGCCTCGTCCTGCGTCGGGTAGAGCTTGGCCTCGGCGCCGCCCTTGGCGTAGACGTCGCTGGTATAATTGGCCTGCGTCGTCGAGGCCTGCGCGCCGACCACCTTGCCCTTCATGTCCTCGACAGTAACGCCCTTGATCGGGCTGTCCTTTGGCACGGCGACGGCAAGCGGCGTCGTGTAGTATTTGTTGGTGAAGTCGATCTGCTGCTTGCGCTCCTCGGTGATGCTCATCGAGGCGATGATCGCGTCGTATTTCTTGGCGAGTAGACCGGGAATGATGCCGTCTTAATCCTGGGCGACGATTGTGCACTTGGCCTTCATTTCCTCGCAGAGCGCCTTGGCCATATCCACATCGAGCCCCTTCAGGCTGCCATCCGATTCCACGTAGTTGAAGGGAGGGTAGGCGCCCTCGGTTGCGATCCGGATGGTGTCTTCGGCGGAGGCGAGATGCGCTGTGGCCAGAAGCGTCGCGGCCGTCAGCAAGATCGTCTTTTTCATTGATGTTCCCTTTTGGAGTGTTTTGACACTGCAACCTTAGCTGATCCCAATCGCTTCACAAGCCTTTGCTGAATAAGCCGAAAGTCTACCGCCCCGGATGCAATCGCGGCGCCTCGGAAAGAAGATTGACAGGCAGCATAATCATGGATATATTTTATCCATGAATTGAGGAGCTGGTCACATGAAACTCGGAGACGGTGTCGAACAGGCCATTCACAGCGTGGCGATGCTTTCGGGTCTTTCCGAGGGCGGCGTGCTGTCGGCGGCCGCACTTGCGGAGTTTCACGGGGTGTCGACGAGCTATCTTCTGAAGCATCTGCAGGCGCTGTCGGGCGCCGGCATCCTCCACACCGTGCCCGGCCCGAAAGGTGGCTATCGCCTCGCAAGGCCCGCTGAGAAGATTACGCTGCTCGACATCGTGCTGGCCGTCGAGGGACCTGCGCCTGCCTTTCGCTGCAATGAAATTCGCCAGCGCGGGCCGAACCCGGCGCCCGATCGTTTTTTCGCCAAGCCGTGCAACATCTCGGCGGCGATGCTGAAGGCCGAGCGCGTCTATCGCGCCGAGCTTGCCAAGACCACAATTGCCGATCTCGGTGCCGAACTGGCGGAGATCGACGACGGGACGATCGCAGCCAGAAGCTGCGCGTTCCTGGAACTGCATGAACGTCGAACGGCTCGCTGAGCCATCAAAGGAGAAAGTGCCATGCAACCGCGTTTCAATTTCGCCAAGGCCGCACCGGATGCCTACAAGGCCGTGCTCGCGCTTGAGGATTACGTCCAGAAGTCCGACCTCGAACGCCGCTTCATCCACCTGATCAAGCTGCGCGCGTCGCAGATCAACGGCTGCGCCTATTGCGTCGACATGCACGTCAAGGAAGCCCGCCATGACGGCCTGAGCGAGCAGTGGATCAACCTCATGTGCGTCTGGCATGAATCGCCCGTCTATGACGAACGCGAACGCGCGCTTCTCGGTTGGGTCGATGCCGTCACCAAGGTCGCCCAGACGGGCGCGCCAGATGCCGATTATGAGGGACTCAAGGCGCATTTCAGCGAAGCCGAGATGATGAACATAACGGTCGCCATCGGCGCCATCAACGTCTGGAACCGCCTGGCCGTCGGCTTCCGCGCCCAGCACCCGATCGACAAGCCCGCCAAGGCCGCCTGATCTCATCGCGAATTTTAGACCGGGCTGGCGGCGATGCCGCCGGCCCGTCGTCGTTCAAATCAGCTGCAGCCGCCTTGCAACTGCTGTTGATAGGTCGCAGCCATCCCTGCGAAACGCTGCGCCGTCTTCTGCAGCTGCGCGTTCGAGCGCCAGTCGCCGCGCATGTAGCCCTTCGGACCGGAATAATAGGCGAGGTAGAGGCTATAGGCGTCGTTAAGCTGAATGCCTGTCGTCTGGCTGTTCTGCCAGTGATACCAGCCGATGAAATCGATCGCGTCGGAAAAGTTGGTGCGCCGCGCGCTCCAGTTTCCGGTTGCCGATTGGTAGTGGTCCCAGGTGCCATTGAGCGCCTGCGAATAGCCGTAGGCTGTCGACTGTCGCTTCCAGGGGATGAAGCCGAACAGCTTGGTGCGGGGCGGCCGCGCATTCGGCTGGAAGCCCGATTCCGTATACATCGTCGCCATCAGGATCGGCACCGGCACGCCGTATTTCTTCTCGGCCTTCTCCGCCGAGCGCTGCCAGCTGGTGAACATCCCGTCGCGCTGGTCGAACACCGCGCAGATGTTTCGGGTCTGTTTGGGAGCAGTCGCGCAGCCGGCAAGAACAGCCAGAACCACGACGGCAAGGAGAGTATGGATACGCATGACTAAACCTCTCGACGTCGGAGAGATTACTAACTGGTAAACGTTAATGGTCGGTTTTTAGACAATGACGATGCAGTGATCATCTCGTGGCGAGACCGGGGCAGGGCCATCCAACCGAAGCGGTGACCGATCATTCCTTGCGGAACACCACGCTGGCGCCCCAGCCGGTCACGACGGCCAGGAACACGGCAAACAGGCCGTAGATGATCGGCTGCTCGTGCGCCGCATCCGTGATCGTCTGCTCGATGCCGGTCTTGATCACCCGCAAGGGGGCCGATTTCTCGGTCACGAACTTGCCGCTCTTGAACAGATAGGCGCGAACCGTATGCACGCCGTTCGGAATGTTGGCGGGCAGCCGCAGGCTGGCCTTGAACAGATTGGAGCTGACGAAACGAACGCCGCTCGGGTCGCGGACATAAAGGCCGCTGCGCTCCTGCAGCCGGCGATAGGCGTCGCGGAACTCGCCGACGTTGCTGGCATTGCCGAGAAAGCCCATCGGCGTCAGCGGAATATGGTCGATGCCGATGCCGCGATCTGTGAGATCGAGTGGTGTCGTCACGTCGTCGAGCATGCGCGAGCTCGACATCGAATAGGAATGCGGCACGGTCTCGAACGTCATCGAGTGCGTGTTGACCCAGATCCCGAACACCCGCTCCTTCTTGCGCACCGTGGCATTGTCGCGCGGGCCTTCCAGCACCACGACCACATCATATTGGCCGATCGCGAGCAGCAGGCTGTCGGTGTTGGTCACCGCGCCGAAGATCGTCAGATCCGCGCCGTGAAAGTCGGAGGTGATGGCGATTTCGCTGGTGGAGGTGCCGATCTCCAGCCCTTCGGCAACCGGCTGCGGCGCCTGGCCCGGCAGCAGCGTCTGCGCGCCGGCCGCCGTCGGCAGCAGCATGAGGGAGAAGAGCAGGGTCCTGAGCAGGTGACGCATCAGTTGGCACCCATCACGACCGAATAGATATCGCTGGGCGTGACCACCAGCGCCACGGCAAGGCGAAGACCGACGGCGAGAACGAGCAGCCCAAGCAACGCGCGCAGCTGTTCGCCGCGCAGCTTTTGCCCGACGCGAACGCCATACTGCGCGCCGATAACGCCCGCGATCATCAGGATGAAGGCCAGCACGATGTCGACCGAGAAGTTGGTCGCGGCCTGCACGACAGTCGTATAGGCGGTGACGAAGATGATCTGGAACAGCGATGTGCCCACGACGACGTTGGTCGGAATGCGCAGCAGATAGATCATCGCCGGCACCATGATGAAGCCGCCGCCGACGCCCATGACAGACGTCAGGATGCCGATGCCGAAGCCGAGCGCCACGATCGGGATGACGCTGAGGAAGATCTTCGATTTCTTGAACCGCATCTTCAGCGGCAGGCGGTGAACCCAGTGATGATGTCCCGGCCGGCGTGGTGCGGCCGGGATGTTCTTCGATGCGCGCCGCATCGCGTTGACGCTTTCAAGCAGCATCAGGCCGCCGACCGTGCCGAGGAAGAGCACGTACATCAGGGAGATGATCAGATCGAGCTGACCGAGCCGGCGCAGCAGCGAAAACACCCAGATGCCGACGGTGGCCCCCGCGAGACCGCCCGCCAGAAGCACCGAGCCGAGCTTCACATCCAGCGTCCCGCGCCTGAAATGGGTGAGCGCGCCCGAGATCGACGAGGCGACGACCTGGTTGGCGCCGGTGGCGACGGCGACGACGGGCGGGATGTTGTAGAAGATCAGAAGCGGCGTGATCAGAAAGCCGCCGCCCACGCCGAACATGCCGGACAGGAAGCCGACGGCCGCACCCATGCCGAGGATGATGAAAATGTTCACCGACAATTCTGCGATGGGCAGATAGATTGTCACAGCCGACCCCGATTTGCGGACGACCCGGCGGGCCGTTGCGTTCCCCACGTTTTATGCGAATGCGATACGGTAACCTGAAATCGTTGCGATAGGCTTTCGATCAGCGACACCGCGTCTCCTCAATACGCGAAGAATTCTGATTAATCAGGCTTTTTTCAGGTTTTGTGACAATCACGGCACACTCGTGCGCGGAAGCGGCCGAACACCCAGCAGTGCGATTGAACGCCAGGTGACGGCTCCCTAGATTGGCCGCGCGGAACAAAGCACGGGGAACGATGTGGGATCAGCCATTCGAATGTTGACGCTAAGTGCGCTGCTCGCATCGGTGCCGGTTATGGCGGTGGCGCAGTGGAAGCCGACCGAAGAGGTGCGCAACTACGCCATATCAGGCACGACCGGTGCCGAACTCTACGGCTCTATCGGCGAGCGCGGCCCCGAGGTCGGCGGCCAGTCCAGGGTGATCGCCCACACCACGTTCAAGCTGACATGGACGCGCAAATACGAAAGGCAGCCGGATAATGCCTGCATGCTGACGGTCGCCAAGCCGAAGCTGACGATCATCTATACGCTGCCCAAACCGTCCGCCAAGCTCTCGCCATCGGTGCAAGCCAGCTGGAACAGCTTCATCGAGGCGATCCGCAAGCACGAGCGGGTGCATGGCGACACCATCATCGACATGGTGCATGAGATCGAGACGCTGAGCCTCGGCTTTTCCGCGCCGGATGATCCCGATTGCCGCAAGATCCGCGCCAATCTCACCGAGCGTCTCGGCGAGATATCCGGCAGGCAGCGCCAGCGCGGTCGCGATTTCGACCGGGTGGAGATGAGCGACGGCGGCAATGTGCAGGCGCTCATCCTGAAGCTGGTCAACGGCCCCTAAGGGGCCGTCCGCGATTGGTTTAGCCGCCCGTTGCCGCCGCGACATGCGGCCAGACTTCCAGTCCGCCGCGATAGATCATGTGCAGGGCGACATAGACGATGATCGCCAGACCGATATAGGCGATCCAGTAGTAGCGGTTGAGGAGGCGCGCGATGAAATTCGCGGCGATACCCATCATCGCGATCGAGAGGATCAGGCCGATGACCAGCACGGTCGGATGCTCGCGGGCAGCACCCGCCACGGCAAGCACGTTGTCGAGCGACATCGACACGTCGGCGATGACGATCTGCGTGGCCGCCTGGAAGAAGGTCTTGCGAGGAACCTGTGCGCCCTCGGCATGCTCGCCTTCACCATCCTGGGCATTGTTGGCGCGGATTTCCCGCCACATCTTCCAGCAGACCCAGAGCAGCAGGATGCCACCAGCCAGCAGCAGGCCAATGATCTCGAGCAATTGCACGGTGACGCTGGCAAGCGCGATACGCAGCACGGTGGCGGCTAGAATGCCGACCAGAATGGCCTTCTTGCGCTGATCGGGGGCAAGGCCGGCGGCCGCGAGCCCGATAACGACGGCATTGTCGCCAGCCAGAACCAGGTCGATGACAATGACCTGCAGAAGCGCCAGCAAGCCGGCGGATGTGAATATTTCCATGATGCAATTATCCCTGCGCTGCGCGAAGCCTCTCCCCGGCGTTGCCAAGGCTTAAAGGATCGGTCGGCAATGGATCAAGTGCTGTCGGCCAGCTTCGGCAAAAGATCCGCGCCTTTCGCGTAAATTCAGCCGGAAGCCGATTGTTCCGTGTGAATGTTGCCGTGGATGTTGCATTGTCCTTCGGGCATACGCCGGTCGAAATCGGCCGCGATGTCGGCGATGGTAACCGTGCGGAAGCGTTCCAGGAGAAGCGCTTCTGCCTCCTTCAGCGCGTCGCCGAGCTTGGCATCGACGGCCTGTTCCACCAGGCACTCCGGTTGATCGACCGAAGGGCCGATCGCAAACAGCGGTGGCTTGCCGATCGCCTCGTAGATGTCGAGGAGCGTGATCTGGTCGAGCCCGCGCGCCAATTCCCAGCCGCCGCCATGCCCTTGTTCCGAGCGGACATAGCCGAAGTCACGCAGGCCCGCCATGGTGCGCCTGACGACCACGGCATTGGTGCCGAGCATTTTCGATATCGTTTCCGATGTCGCGCGCTTGTAGTGCCGGTCCATGTGGATAAGCACATGCAGCATGCGCGAAAGGCGGCTGTCGCGTCTCATTCGCTTACTCCTGTTGCGAGCAATCTAGCGCCATAGGTCATCTGTAACAAGATAGGTTACGTGTCTTGACGGAAGGCTGTCACGTAACATATGAAGATGCGAGAGATAGGAGAACGTCATGACCTACGATGTGATCATTGTCGGCGGCAGCTTCGCCGGCCAGTCCGCTGCCATGCAGCTTGCCCGCGCGCGCCGCAAGGTGCTGGTGATTGATGGGCGCAAGCCGCGCAACCGTTTCGCGGAAGCCTCTCACGGCTTCCTCGGCCAGGACGGCAAGGCGCCGGCGGCGATCATCGCCGAGGCATCCCGCCAGCTCGGCCTCTACAAGACGGTGACGCAGCTGCAGGGCGAAGCAATCGAGGTCGGCAGGGAAGGGGACCTCTTTGCGCTCACGCTTGCCGACGGCACCACGCAGCGCGCCACCCGCATCGTGCTCGCCACCGGTGTCCGCGACGAGCTGCCAGATATCGAGGGGCTGCAACAGCGCTGGGGCAAGACGGTGATCCATTGCCCCTATTGCCATGGCTATGAAGTGGCCGACCGCCCGCTCGGCGTGCTCGCCGGCAATCCGATGTCGGTGCATCAGGCGCAGATGATCCCGGATTGGGGCCCGACCACCTATTTCACGCAAGGGGAATGGGAGCCCGATCCCGAGCAGGCGGCCCTGCTCGATGCGCGCGGCGTCGTGATTGTTCGCAGCCCGGTCGTCGAATTGCTGGGAGAGGGTACCGAACTGGAAGCCGTTCGTCTCAAGGATGGCCGCATCCTGCCGCTCGGCGGCCTGTTCGTCGCGCCGGAAACGCATCTGACGAGCCCGCTTGCCGAACAGCTCGGCTGCGCGCTGGAGGCTGGTCCCACCGGCCCCTTCATCCGCGTCGACAATTTTAAGCAGACCACGGTCAAGGGCGTCTATGCCGCCGGCGATGCCGCCGTGGCGATGGCCAATGCGACAATGGCGTCGGCTGCAGGCGTCATGGCCGGCGTTGCCGCCCACCGCTCGCTGATCATGCCGGACTAAGCACGCTTCGGGGAAGGGCACAGGCAAGCACCGCACAAACAAAAATCCCCCGCAAACGCCGGTTTGCGGGGGATTTTGTGTGAACCTTCGCTCGATCAGGCCTTGGTCGATGGCGCCTTGTTGCGTTCCAGCAGCGCCTTGACGGTCGCGTCGTTGATCTTGCCGCTCGGCTCCTGGCCGATCGACTTCTGGAAGCTCTTGATCGCAGCAACCGTCTTGGTGCCCAGTTCGCCATCCGGCTGGCCGGCATCGAAACCGTTATTGTTCAGGATCGCCTGAATGTTGCGGATCGCCCGCTTCATGTCGACGCTCGAAGTCTTGGTGGCCGTGCCGGCCCATTCGTCAGGAACCTCGATGCCGTTCGACTTGTTGTCGAGCGGCTCGGCCTTCCATAGGTCCGCCTTGGCGCGGGCCTTCTCCAGCTGATCCGGCTTCATGGCATTGGCGACTTCGTCACGCTTCTGCGAAGCGTCCTTGTCACCACCCTTGGCCGCGATCGCGAACCATTTGTAGGATTCCGTCAGGTCCTGCGGCACGCCGTTGCCACGCGCGCACAGGATCGCCAGGTTGAACTGGCTGTCGGTGATCCCGAGGTTGGCGGCCTTGGTGAACCAGTTGGCGGCTGCCGAGTAATCCTGCTGTCCAAGCGCGCCGGAGGCATAGAGCACGGCGAGATTGTGCATCGCGTTGGCGTTGCCCTGGTTCGCGGCCTGTTCGTAGAACTGTTTGGCCTTGTTGGCATCGCGGGCAACGCCGGTGCCCTTCTCATACATGCTGCCGAGGCGGTATTGCGCCGGCGCAAAGCCCTTGTCGGCCGCCATCTGGTACCAGTTCAGCGCCTGGTTCGGGTCGGCGGTCACGCCGGCACGTCCATCGCTGTAGCGCGCGCCGATTTCAAACAGCGCCAGCGCATCGCCTGATTTCGCGGCATCCGCAAGCGACTTCGGCTGGATCGTGTCGGGAACGGCGATCTCGGGTGCTGCTGCCGCCGGTGCGGTTTCGGCCGCCGATGGTGCCGCGTTGTTGGCGGTGAAGGCGGACGTATCCTGCGGTGCGCCCGAAGGTGCGAGCGCGCCATTGCCGCCAAGCGGTGCGGCTTCGGTCAGCCGCTCGGGTGCTGCCGGCTCAGACGGCGCAGGTGCGACATTGGCCGTCACGGGCGGGGCAGGCGTCGAGACAGCGGGTGCCTCAGGGGCGGCCGCGACTGGTGCGGACGTGTCGGGCGCGGTCTCGCTGTCTGCGGGCAGCGTTGCGTTCTGTCCGTCGGTGATCGTTGCCACTTCGGCGGTCGGCGCGGGGGCGCCCGAGGTCAGCGTGCGGGCCAGCGGGAAGGCCATGATCGCCAGAAGCACGGCGCCGACGGCAAGCAGGATCGGACGGCGGAAGCGTGAAAACGCGCTGCCCTTGCCTGATTCCTTGGCTGGGTCCTTGATCTTCGCCTTCTTCTCGCCCTTCACCGACCCGGCCTTGCCGCTGGGATCGACTTCAAGCGCTGCGGCCTGCGCGGCGCGGCGGGCAGCCGCGATATAGTCGGCGCGATCCGTGTCGCTTGCCGGCTTCGGATTGGTGCGGGCCGCATTCTGGCTGGCGCGCACGCGCTCCAGGATCTTCTTGACATCGGGAGCACCGGAGCCCGGCTCCAGCGGCTCGTTGGCGGCTTCCGGCGGCATCACGTCGACAGGATCGATCGACGGCGACGGGTCGATGACGGCGCGTTCGCCGGTCTTGGCCTTTTTCGACGGCAGCAGGCGCTTGCCGAGGCTGACGAGCAGGCTTCCCTTTGCGGCGGCCGCGGCAGGCTTGCTGGCGGCCTCGATGGCAATGGCGCTGGTCTCGGAAGCGGCGATTGCCGGTGCGGCCGGCTCAGGCGCAGCTTCGGCCTTGCGCACGGCTTCGGGTACGCGTGTGCCGAACACGGCGGGCTTCTCGGCCTCCTCGGCTCCGGCCTCAGCCATCGCGTAGGGATCGACGTTGAAATCGACGTCGGCGGCCGGCATCCGCGCGGGCGGACGGGCCGTGCGGCTCTCCATGTCGTCGAGCCGGTCGGCGATATGCACCAGCGTCTCGTGCAGCGCCTGGAAGGTCTTGTGCGTGCGCTCTTCGCCGCTGCGGCTCAGATCCTCGAGATGGCGAAGGTCGGCGGCGAGCGCATTGAGCGCCGACATGTCGACGCCGGCACCACCGCCCTGCAGGGCGCCGTTGCGCGAATAGGCCTCAACGACCGCTTCGGCGGCCTGGCGGGCGGCTTCGACGATATATTCATCGCTGGTCGCCATATAGTCTTCGATCGCGCCCATGCGGCGGTCGAAATCGATGGCGATCTCGGTGCTTGGGCGCGGCTCGCTCATCAGCGCGGAAAGATTGGCGATCTGGTCTTCCAGATTGCGTAGCGCGTTCGCGTCGGTGGCGGGTGCCGCCGAGCTCTCGTCGAGACGGGCGGCGATATCGCTCAGCCGGTCCTCGATGCGCAGGAAGGCGGCGTCGTCGACTGGGGTCTGGATTGCCTGCTGCGGCTGGAATTCCATCTCGTCGATGCGGCGAGCGAGATAGTCGAGGCGCTGCGCCAGCGCGTCGTTGACAGCGCCGTTCTCGAGCGCGTCGATCTTGCGCGAGATATCGGCGAGCGCGCCGGTCAGTTCCGGCTGCGGTGCCGCCCGCTGGCTCTTTTCGAGCAGGAAGGCCAGATGTTCGAGCCGTTCGTCGAGGCGCGACGTGGCCTCGGCATTGGCGACTTCCTCGACGCGGGCCGTGAGCGCTTCCAGCCGTTCGGCAAGCCCATCGGCCGGGTTGGCGCGGCTTGCCACGCTCTGGCCCATAAGCTCGATCTGGTCGGCAAGGCCGCTCAACCGTCCCTCGAGGCGGTGCATGGCAGCGGGGTCGCCCGATGTCGCGGCGCGGCCGGTCGCGGCGATCGCGCGGCTGATTTCGTCAAGACGACTGTCCATCGACGCGAACTGCTCGGACATTGCCCGGTCATGCGGCTGGATCATGCTGCCAAACTGCTCCATCGCCGTTGCGATGGAGATGAGCTTGTCTTCGAGCGCCTTGACCGCCGGGCTTTCGCCCATACCGCCGATATGGCGCTTGATATCGTCGAGGCGGTAGGCAAGCGCCACCAGCTCTTCCTGCAGGCCCGATGTGTCGAGCGCGTGCAACTGGTTCTCGAAACCGTCCCAGCGCTGGTCCATGTGGCGCAGCGAATCCTCGCGCGCCAGCCCGTCCATCAGCGAGCGCAGGTCTTCGAATTCACCGCGCAGGCCATGGGCCTCCGACGTTTCGGAGCGAGCGGCCAGATGGTTGATGCTGTCGGCAAGCCGGCTCATGTCGGCATGAATGTCTTCGGCGAAGGGACGATCGGCGGCGGTTGCCTTGATCTCGCGCAGTTCGCCGCGCAGCGCGTCCATTTCGCGGGCGACGCCCTCGGAGATATCGCGCTTCAGATCCTGGCGCAGGCTGACGAGCGCCTGGGCGATTTCCGTCATCGTGTCTTCTGCACCGCGCGGATTGGCGACAGGAGCCTGTGGCTGCTGAACGGCCACGCGTGGCTGCGGCGCTGGCGTGTGTGCGGGAGCCGGCTGTGCCGCATAGGCCGTCGCCTGCTCGCGGGGTGCGTAAGTGGTCTCGCGGGCTGCGCGCTCGCGGCTGGCGTCGAGCATGCGCTGGCGCTGGCGGATCTCGGCGAGCGGATCGGGACGCGGCTCGGCGGCG
>NZ_DDHH01000120.1:0-4924 GCF_002338015.1 Rhizobium sp. UBA1881 | reverse complement strand
GCAGGACAGAGGGGGGTATCCCGGGCACAAGGCAAACCGTGGTCTCCCCCCCACAAAAACAAAAACGCCGCGCATCCAGGACACGCGGCGTCTCACAAACTCCATTCCGCCCGCGAACTAGCCGTCGGAGTGCACGATCCCCCGCTCGCGCTCCAGATAGCGCTGGTCGATAGCAGGCAGAGGCTCGCCTTCGATGGCGGATTCGAAGGTACGCAGGCGCTTGTAGATGGACAAGAGCTCGACGATCGTCGTCCAGGAATTGACGAGATACTGGAAGGATCCGGCCACCTGCCCGAAAACATTCTGGATCTGACTCAGCACGCCGAGCGTCAGCTTGCCCGCGGCAATCGACGGGACGAGGATGAAGGTGCCAAACAGATTGTCCGCCTGCAGATAGAAGATGCGGGCGACGTTGAAATACATGTAGTGGAAGTAGAGGCGGAAATAGTTGCGGCGCACGTTGGCGAAGAGTTGCGCCACCGTGATCGGATCGGCACGGTCGTCATGGTCCTCACCGTAGACCAATTCCTTGCGGTAGGCCGCTTCGACACGCTGGTTGCGGAATTCCAGCCCTGGAAGCTTGACGCCGACCGCCGCCAGAAAGACGGTTCCGAACAGCGCCCAGCAGATCGACGCCCAGACGAGCGCATGCGGAACTTCGCCGATGAGCGGCAGCTCGGTGACCGTATTCGAAAACTTGAAGAGAACAGGCAGGAACGCGATCAGCGTCATGACCGAACTGACGAGATTGACCCCAAGGCCTTCGACCGTCGTCGAAAACCGCATCGTATCTTCCTGCACACGCTGCGAGGCGCCTTCGATGTGCCTGAGCTGCGGCCAGTAGGACATGTAGAATTCGTTCATCGCCGTGCGCCAGCGGAAGATCCAGTGGCTGACGAAGAACAGGTTCAGCATGCCGACGGTGATGGCGACGAAGGCGATCCCGGCGAAGCCCGTCATGCCCCAATAGAGATCGGCGGCCGTCGGGATAGGCGCCTGCCGCGCCAGCGCCCGCTGGATCATGTCGTAGAACGGACCGTACCAGGCATTGATGGCGACGCTGACCTGCACCGAGAAATAGGTGTTGAAGATGATCAGCGCCGAGCCGAGGACCGACCACATCTGCCAGCGATGCGGGCAGTAGGTGAACCAGAAGCCCGCGAAGATGGCGACGAAGACGACGTAGTAGATGTAGAACCACAGGAACGGCGTCGACCAGAACACGGACACGCCGATCGGCGCTTCCTGACCTGCGGCCAGTGGCGGCAGGCCGATCGCGGCGCCGAGGCTCGAGCCTCCGAAATACCAAAGGAGAACGCCGATGAGCGCCCAGACGACGGCCGATGTGAAGAAGAGTTTCGGCTTCGGGAAGTAGGATAGAAACACGGGTGGGATTGCTTTCCTGAACGAGTGTCTTCGCAAGCTCTATAAGAGCGATTGCGCCGGAAATTAAGGCAGTTCGCGGAAAGCGGCAATGGCCTGACGCCATTGTTACGCAATTGTAACCGCTTAGGAGAGCTTCTTGATCACAGGCATGACCATGGCGGCGCAGATGACGAGCGCCACGGCCGCCACATAGGTGGGCGCGACGAAGCTTCCCGTGCGCTCGGCAAGCGCGCCGGCGACGATGGGCCCGACGATCTGGCCAAAGCCGAAGGCCGCCGTCATCATCGCGAATGCCCGGCGCGGGCTTGCCGGAACCAGCTTGCGGCCGATCTGCAGCCCGTAGGCTGTAATCGCCAGGAACGTCGCGCCAAACAGCGCCCCGCCGATCAGCGGCGCCACCGATGGCGGCAGCATCACGGTTGCGAGCACGCCGAGCGCCTCGACCAGAAGGGCCGCGACATAGATCCAGCCGAGCCCGAGCGGCCGCACGAACGGCTTCCACGCAAACAGCGCGACGGCAGACGTCAGCCCGGCGATGAACCAGCAGAGGAATTCGACCACGGCACCTGATGCCGCCATCCGGGCTATGGTGACGAGGAAGGTGGCGGTGATGACATAGCCGAAGCCGAACAGGCCATAAGAGAGCGTGACCAAGAGCATCGGCCGGCTCCAGGTGATCGGCGGCTCCTTGCCGGTCTGCCCGCTGACGACGGGGCCGGAAGGCAGAAGCAGCCAGACAAGCACGAGACTGATCGCCGAATAGATCGCCCCGCCGATCCAGTCGATCCGCCAAGCATCCGGGCCGCCATGCGCGATGAGCCCGATGACGAAGACCATCACCGACGACAAGGCGATCCCCGCCCCCGGCCCACCGAAATGCGCCGACTGCACATGGTCGTTGCCGGCAGCGGCGCCGTGGCTGAGCACGATGGACGAGGTGAAGATCATCGCAAACGCGCTGGCGAGACCGGCGAGAAAGCGGATGACGGCAAAGAGCATGACCGAATGGGTCATGGCCATCGCGGCGATCAGGATGGCGTTGGCGAGAAGCGCCGACAGCGCCACCTTCCGCTCCCGCCCCGCCGCCCAGCCATAGGCGGCGAGAACCGCGCCCACGAGATAGCCGACGAAATTGGCGGACGCGATGAAGCCGGCATCGGCGGCCGACAGCGGCACGCCGCTCATCATCCCAGGCAGGATCGGCGTGTAGGAAAAGCGCCCGAAGCCCATGGCCGCCGCCATGGCGATCATTCCGGCCAGAGCTGTGCGAAACAGGGGTGCGTGGGGAGTTTCATTACGAGCCAACATGGCTCGCTTATCGCGCCGCACACCGCGAGCCGCAATCAAGATTTTCTGATGAACCCATCAATTCCGGAAATTTTCGGCCTGCCCTTGAAACGCCATATCTTACGATATATGTTTTACGACATAATCAACGATACATCATAAGGAGTGATCGATGAGAGGTTTTAGAGGTGGAATGATGGGTGGCGGCGGCTTTCGCATGGGGCGGAAGTTCGCGGCAGGCGACCTGCAGCTGGTGATCCTGGCGCTTCTGGCCGAACAGCCGCGCCATGGCTACGAGCTGATCAAGCTTTTGGAAGAGCGCTCCGGCGGCTTCTATGTCCCGAGCCCCGGCGTCATCTATCCGGCGCTGACCTATCTGGAAGAAACCGGTCTCGCCGAGGTCGAGGCGGAGGGCACGAAGAAGCTCTACCGCATCACCGAAAGCGGCCGCAAACAGGTCGAGGAGAACAGTTCCATGATCGAAATGACGCTTGGAAAGCTGGAACGCATCGGGGAGAAGATGGCGCATGTGCGCCGCATCTTCGATCCGGAAAGCCGCGGTCCGGAAAGCTATGGCAGGGAACGCGAGGAAGAAGCCTTCCCCGAAGACAAGAGCGAAGTCGTCGCCGCCCGCATGCTTCTGAAATCGGCGCTGAAGCTGCGCTATCCCTGGTCGAAGGACGAAGCCAAGCGCATCGCCGGCATCCTGGAACGCGCCGCCGCCGAAATCCTGCAGCAGCCGAAGAACGACTAATCACCACCGGCTTCACCAAGCCAAATGGAAACGCCCTGCTCTATGAGCAGGGCGTCTCGCATTATAGGTCCGTTATATCGTAAGACAGATCGTCGAAACCGGTTTTACGCCTGCCCGTCCGGCAGCGTCAGGATCATCGGCCCGTTGCGGGTCGCGACCACGGTATGTTCGTATTGCACCGTCGGCGCCTGCGGATCGGCATAGAGCGTCCAGGCATCGTCGCCGCCTTCGGCCCATGTGGCGCCGAGCGACAGGAAGGGTTCGACGGTGAACACCAGCCCATCCGTCATGATCCGCTTTTCGGACGGGTCCGGCCATGTCGAAAGCTCGCCCGGCTCCTCGTGCAGCGAGCGGCCGACACCGTGGCTGGCGAGATTCGCCACCAGCGTATAGCGGTTCTTGGCCGCGAACGCGCCGATCGCCTGGCCGATCTTGGCCAGCGGCTCGCCCGATTTCACCTGGTTGAGACCGACCCAAAGCGCCCGCTTGCCGTCGCGGCAGAGCTTGTCGAG
Source organism: Rhizobium sp. UBA1881 (assembly GCF_002338015.1). Lineage (NCBI taxonomy): Bacteria > Pseudomonadati > Pseudomonadota > Alphaproteobacteria > Hyphomicrobiales > Rhizobiaceae > Rhizobium > Rhizobium sp. UBA1881. The sequence goes on along the minus strand of NZ_DDHH01000120.1, from coordinate 985 downwards.
CTTCGATTTCGACGGCGGCACGACGAAGGAGGCGCCGGTATCGGAGAAGAAACCGTCCTTTTCGGCCGAGACGTCGATATTGACGAGATCACCAGGACGGATGACGCGCGAACCGGGAATGCCGTGCGCGATCTCCTCGTTGACGCTGATGCAGGTTGCACCCGGAAACTGGTAGCAGAACTCCGGCGCCGAGCGCGCGCCGGCACTTTCGAGCACCTTGCGGCCGATATCGTCGAGCTCCTGCGTGGTGATCCCCGGCTCCATGGACGACGCCATGATCTGGATCGCGTTGGCGCAGATGCGGCCGATCTCTTTGAGCTTCAGGAGTTCGTCTTCAGTCTCGATAATCATGAAATTCCGTTTCCGGCCCTAAGGTTACGGCCGGTCGGCCGGCTCTCGAATCTGGAACAGAACACGACGCCGGGGGAAATCCAATTCATCCTTTACGCCATGAAGCTCCTGCTTTAGGCGCTGGCTTTCGCCCCTTCGCCGCTCTCAGTCAATGCCTTTCTGACGATCGGCGCGACTTTCGTGCCGTAGAGCTCGATCCCGCGCATGATCTGGTCGTGCGGCATCAGGCCGATCGCCATCTGCAACAGGAAGCGATCGTTCTTGAAGAGCTTGTGATGCGCGATGATCTTCTCGGCCACCACTTCAGGATCGCCGACGAAGAGCGCCCCCTTCGGCCCGCGCGAGGCGTCGAAATGCGGGCGGCTGGTCGGCCCCCAGCCGCGCTCGCAGCCGATCCGGTTCATCACTTCCGCCTGCGGCCCGTAAAACTGATCGGCCGCCGCATCCGTGGTATCGGCGACGAAACCGTGCACGTTGATCGATGTCTTGAGCTTGGCCTGATCCTGCCCTGCCCGCCGTGCCGCCTCGCGGTAGAGATCAAACAGCGGCGCAAACCGATGCGGCTCGCCGCCGATGATGGCAAGCGCCACCGGCAGCCCGAGCGCGCCGGCGCGCGCCACCGACTGCGGAGATC
>NZ_DDHH01000099.1:4208-10924 GCF_002338015.1 Rhizobium sp. UBA1881 | reverse complement strand
CGTCATCTGTGTGCCGACGCCGCTCACCATGCACCGGGCCCCGGACTTGTCCTTCGTCGAAGCGACGTCGCGCACGATCGGCGAGCATCTGCGCAAGGGCCAGCTGGTGGTGCTGGAATCGACCACATATCCTGGCACCACCGACGATGTCGTGAAGGTCATCCTTGAAAAGACCGGCCTGAAATCTGGAACTGACTTTTTTGTCGGCTTTTCGCCGGAGCGCGAAGACCCTGGCAACCAGCATTTCAATACGGCTACGATCCCCAAGGTCGTTGCCGGCGATGGTGCCGAGGCCCTGTCGCTGATGTCCGCCTTCTATGGCGCTGCCGTGAAGACAGTTGTTCCCGTGTCGTCGAATGCCACCGCGGAAGCCGTCAAGCTGACGGAGAACATCTTCCGGTCCGTCAATATCGCGCTCGTCAACGAGCTGAAGACCGTCTACGCGGCGATGGGTATCGACGTCTGGGAAGTGATCGATGCGGCCAAGACCAAGCCGTTCGGCTACATGCCGTTCTATCCGGGTCCGGGGCTGGGCGGTCACTGCATTCCGATCGATCCCTTTTATCTCACCTGGAAGTCGCGGGAATACGAACTTCCCACGCGTTTCATAGAGCTCGCCGGCGAGATCAACTCGGCGATGCCGCGCTATGTGATCGGCAAGCTTGCGGAAGCGCTGGATATCCGTGTCGGCAAGGCGCTCAGCCGTTCGCGCGTTCTCATGATCGGCCTTGCCTACAAGAAGAACGTGGCCGATATTCGCGAGAGCCCGTCCCTGCGGCTGATCGAGGTGATCGAGGAACGTGGCGGCCGCGCGGATTATCACGATCCGCATGTGCCGCAGATCCCATCAACGCGTGAGTACCAAGCGCTAAAGGGGCGTCAGTCCGTGGCGCTCACCGATGAGGTGCTCGCAGGATATGACGCGATCCTGATCGCAACGGATCACGACGGTGTCGACTACAAGCGCCTTGCCGAAAGCGGCGCGCTGATCGTCGACACGCGCAACGTATTCGCGCGGCTCGGGATTACCGCCGAGACCATCGTCAAGGCGTGACTTCGTCGATCGACAGCGTTTTGCCCGTTATCTGGCTGGCGGCGACAGCATAGCCGCCGCTCGCTCCATCGATGAAATGCATATGATCGCGCGACAGCGGCGTCGGCACGAAACAGGTCATGAGTGCCGATGCCTGGCTGTGTAGGCCGTAACGCGCTGTGCCGTCGGCCTGTGCCTTTTCCAGGAGCGTCCGGATGAGGCCGAGGCGATGCGCATCAATGTCGATCGTCATCTTCAGCCCGTCATCGAACTTGCGAAAGTCGGAGTTGCCGGCGACATCACGCTTGTAGAGCCGGGCGTCGAAGGTTCCAAACTTCAGGTTCAGCTTGTGAAGGATCACAGTCAGAGCGATCTGCAGCATGATGATGATGCGCTGCCTGAGCCGTCCAGCATGGGGCGCCGTCGCGTGCGCCTCCCTGTTGATGCCTTTCAGCGAGAAGCCGAGAGCGGGGCCGTCGGCTGGCACCGGATGTGCATCGCGGCTCTGCTCGGCGGAAATGGCGACCACGTCGCTGACCAGTTGCCGGAATTGCGGCGTCACGCCATGGACGCCCGGCACGACGATGATCGACGCGATTTCGCCGTTTCGGGACTGGATCGGGTTCCATCGGCAAGAAAGGCCAGTCAGATCGGGGCGCGACCCTGGAGGTGCGGGTTCGATGGCGTAGTTGCCTTTTTTCATCTGACCTTCCGCCCAGCTGCCTCCGCCACCTGCAAACATCGCGTAGCTCACGAAGGGACTTGCCGAATAGCGTGCAACGCGCACGTCCAGTCCCTCGCGTCTGATGTCACGGATGGGGACCAGAGCGATACGCAGCGTCAGTTGCAAATCTTCTTCAGCCCATCGCTGTGCGGCCGCAAGGGCTTGGCGCGCAGCGCTTTCCATCGAGCCGGGAAGGGCGACGATAGCGCCATCGCCACCAAAGACGAAGGGGTAGTCACCCTTCGCGAGCGCGTTGAGCACCGCGGAGATGACGCTGGCACCCGCCATGTTCACGTCCTTGTAGCGGCCGTCCATGATCGCCTGCGTCGAGCCAACGATATCGGCAACCGCCAGCACCCAATCATCGGGAAGACGCCGATAGTTGTTCGTATCGGTCACACCCTCGAACTGATCGAAGATCGGCACGCTTTGGAAGAAGCTGTCATTGGAAATGTCGTTCATGCTAGAACTTAGACCAGACAGCCGGATCTGCGGCAATGCCAATTCGTTCGGGCAAGGCGTGGTGACTGGCTTCAATCCGATCCGCAGCGGCAACCGACCGTGTCATTTGAACCTGGCTTGGATCCTATGTTGGACCCCGCCCTGCCTCCCGCCTTGGCTCGCGTATTGGAACTCAACCGGGATACCGCCTTGGGTCGGCGCAAACCGACTTGCACGCTTGAACCTTTGCCGCTAGCTCTGTCGCCAACGCACATGCTTCGAACGCGTGGCTGCAAAACCGCGCCCCACTGGCTTTGCGGAAAGCGCTCACGGCTGTCAGGCATCAATACCACAAGCGTGATGTCTTTTTATCCGCTTTCAAGAACGACGATCGGACACAGTTACAGATGAGCCGCCTCGACAGCTTCATTCGCCGTTTGACGGCCCAGCGTGATATTCTCAATGCAATCGTTGATTTGGTTCAAAAAATAGATGGCCCGGTGCTCGAATTCGGGCTCGGCAATGGCCGGACCTACGATCATCTGCGAGAGCATTTTCCCGATCGCCGCATAGTCGCCTTCGATCGCGAGGTGCGTTCTTATTCCTCCTCGACGCCGCCGGCCGAGAACATGGTAACCGGCGAGATCCGCGAATCGGGCCAGGCGTTCATTGGTATCGGTGCTGCACTCGCGCATGCCGATATCGGCACCGGTCATGATGAAATTGATGCGGTAACGCTGACGTGGCTGCCTCAACTGATGGTTGGCGTTTTGGCAAAGGGCGGGGTCGCCGTCAGCGGCCTGCCGATCGAACGGCCAGAGCTTGAGCCACTGCCGCTTCCATCAGGCATCAAGGAAGGCCGCTACTACCTCTACCGCCGCCGTTGATCAGGGTAGGAAAAGCACGTCGTACTGATCGATGTCGCCGGGCAGGTCGTTGACGGCCATTTCCTTCGCGCCCGTCTCGAAAAAGACGAGGCAGCGATCGTAAAAGCCGGCAAGCATGGCGATGAAAGCGCGGGTCTGCTCGGACCCATAAAAACTGGGTGTGAACTCCATGTAAAGCGGTACGCGGCGCGACAGGAGCGGCCCCATGGATCGGCACGCGACAGGTTCATATCCTTCGATATCCATCCAGACCAGGCCGATATCGGCAGGGTCGATCGAGAAATCGTTCAAGATCTCCGTCACTGACCGAACCGGCACGCTGATCTTGGTGTCGCTCGGGCTTTGCCGGATCGCGCTGCTCTTGCCGTGATTGTTGGCGTTCATGAAGAAGTCGATCTCGCCAGAGATGTCGCCGGCTGCGCAATTAACGGCCGTCACCATGTGGTCGAGCCGATTTTGACGCAGGTTTTGTTGCAGGAGCGGAAAATTGCGCGGGTCCGGCTCGATCGTGACGATATGTCGATAGGCGCCCGCTAGCGCGAAATAGACGGTCTGGGTGCCGATGTTGCCACCGATCTCGAGCAAGTAGCTGTCATCTTTCAAAATCGAGCGCTGCCGCAGGATATTCAGCAATCGGTCAACGTGGTCGCGCTCGAAATGGCCTTTGCGAAACACCTTGCGGCCAATGTAGTCTGAGGGAGAAAAGGTCATCAGGTGGTCGCCCGCGTCGACCGTCATGGAGACGACACGCGGCCCGATGCTCTCGATGAGGATCCGGCGACCCGTACGCGTGTCAAAAAGCTTGCGCGCGATCGCGTTGCGCATCTTGCGCCAGCGTTTTGTCCAGTATTTGGCGGTTAGCCGCGATTGGGCGGGCATCAGGTCTGTCCTTCAAGCAGTTGGATCGCCTTGTCGCGTGCAATGACATAGACTTTCAAGGGCAGTGCGCGGCCTCTGACGCTGATTTCACGACTTTCTATGCCGCCCATGTCGGCACCGGCCAGCATTGCAACGGGCTCTGAGACGACAAGCGCGACCTCGAATTCCTTTGCTGCAGCCTCTAGGCGACTTGCGACGTTGACCATATCGCCAATTGCCGTCGTGCTGCGAACGCGGCCAAAACCCAGCGTTCCCACCACTGCCGGGCCGGTATGGATACCGATGGCGATGCGCAGCGGCATCGACAGTTCGTCCGACAGCTCCTCGCTCAGCTTCTCGATGTCACGTGCAATCGAGGCTGCGGCCGACAGCGCCTGACGGCAGGCCTCCTCGGGCGTGGTTCCTATGCCGAAAAGTGCCATTGCACCATCACCGATAAATTTATCGATACGGCCACCGGCCTTCTCAACCGCATTGCCGACCAGGGCGAAGTAGCGGTTGAGCAAAAAGACGATATCGAAAGGCAGGCGATCTTCGGTTAGCGCGGTGAAGTCACGGATGTCGCAAAACAGAACGGCGATCTCTCGCTCGCGGCCGGGTGTCGTCTCTTGTGTGTTGGCGGGCAGGGCCGCTTCTGCCGCACGCAGCAACAGTGGCACCACCGTTACGTCTTGCGTCGGGCGCAACTGACAGGCAAGCCGGACATCGGGTGCAGCGTTTATCCGCTTCAGGGTCGATTGCTCCATCCGATCGGGGGACGGGAGAGCGTCAAGATCGCTCAACACCTGCACGCGGCACGTTGAGCACTGGCCCTTGCCCCCGCACACGGAATAATGAGGAATGCCGCCAAGCCTGCTCGCTTCAAGAACCGTGAAGCCGCGCGGCACACGCACCACTTCCCCGCCTTGATAGTGCACGGTGATCTGGTCGACGCGCTCCTTCCAGCGGCGACGCGTTCTGGCCGCGACGACAAGAAAAAGCGCTCCTGCGAAGGAGCCATAAAGCCCGGTGCGGATCATCCTGACCTCAGCGATCGCCTGCGGGTCCTTCATGTAGCGGGAATTGAGGTTTGCCTCATAGCGACCGATGTCGGCTATCCCCTCATAGGCCGGCTCGGCAATGGTGCGCCCCATTTCGATAAAGCCGAGAATAGCAAGAACCGGAACGAGAATGGCTACGACCAGCAGCGAGGCGGCGATGTCATTGTACCAGTTTCGATACCGCAGCCAGTAGTGGAGGCCGATGCAACCGTGGAACCATACGGCCACGAGGGCCACGACCTGACGAAAGCCATTGCCAGGCGCGGTGATCCACAGGGTGCGCATGATTGTTTCGTAATTGTCGCGATAGCCATATAGAGCGTGCACCACACGGGTGCCGATCACGTGATCGATCAACAAGATTGGAATTGCCAGGCCAAGAATGATCTGGGCGGCCTCACCCTTGGGCATGACGAGGCTACGGCGGATATAGATCGAGCGCAAGACCAGGGCGATATGAGTGAAGATCGCGCCATAGAGCGCCAGCGAGCCGACGGGATTTCGCCACAGTGCGGTGAAAAACCGTCTGCCGTCTTCCGCTGCAGAAACCGAAATGAGGCCGAGCGCGTGATTGGAAAAATGCAGGAAAGCAAAGGCGAACATGACAAGGCCGGAGCCGAGCCTGGCGCGCCTGATCGAGCGTTCCGAAAAAATGCTGCTGCCTGCGACGCTCGCCATTCAATCCCGTTCTTGAAACCCAAATCACATTTGCATTAGTGATAGGGTAATTGAAGTTTTATTGCCGCCTTTCGACCGTCTGTGCACGTCACATGTTCGTCAGCAAGCCGTAAGGATGAAGACCATAGCAAACTTTCGCCCGGCGGGCACAGGGGCCGGTCTTGAACACTGCGTCTTAAAGTGTGTGACCAGATGCGCATAGCATTTTACGCACCGCTGAAGTCGCCCAACCATCCGGTGCCCTCGGGTGACCGGCTGATGGGGCGGCTGCTGATCCGCGCCTTGCAGATGGGCGGCCATACGGTCCAGGTCGCATCCGAATTCCGCAGTTTCGCATCGACGCCGGAAGCAGCGGCAAGGGTCGAAGGCGAGGCGGCCTTGGAGCTACAGCGGCTGCGGGCCGAGTGGACGGGCGGACGCCAGCCCGATCTGTGGTTCTGCTATCATCCCTATTACAAGTCGGTCGATCCGTTCGGGCCGGTGCTATGTGCGGAATTCGGCATACCCTTGATTACTGCTGAAGCATCCTACTCTCCCAAACGCGATCAGACCGATTGGGCGCCGTATCAGGCGCGGATCGGCGCAATGGTTCGGGATGCCGCGGTCAATATCGGCTTCACGCGGCGAGACCGAGAGGGCCTTGAGCGGGCAATCCCCGAGGCGCACATCGCGGCACTCGCCCCTTTCATCGATACGGCGGCATTTGAAGGCCTCCAGTCAGTGCCGGAGCCCACACGGCTGATCACGGTCGCGATGATGCGTGCCGGCGACAAGATGCAGAGCTACGCGATGCTCGCCGAAGCGCTGGTCACGATAAGAGACAAACGTTGGACGCTCGCGATCGTGGGGGACGGTCCGGTGCGTGGTGAGGTCGAACGCCTCTTCGCAACATTCGAGCCGGGGCGGATCGATTGGCTCGGAGAGCGTGGTGCTGACGATATCGTTGAGGACCTTGGAAGATCAGGCATCTACGTGTGGCCCGGCTGCGGTGAAGCCTACGGGCTTGCCTATCTCGAGGCACAGGCGGCGGGCCT
>NZ_DDHH01000099.1:2912-4096 GCF_002338015.1 Rhizobium sp. UBA1881 | reverse complement strand
ACAGGCGGCGGGCCTACCGGTGGTCGCGCAGAACACGGCGGGCGTTCCAGAAGTCGTGCTGTCTGAGGTGACTGGCTTGCTAACGGCAGAGGGGGATATCGCCGCCTACGCTTCGGCGATCAGCGGATTGCTCGACGATGCCTCGAAACGCACCGATATGGCGAACGCGGCACGCCGCTTCGTCCTGGCCGAACGATCGCTTGCAATCGCGGCAAAGGCGATCAACTCCAATTTATGCAGATACATAGGAAAAGAACGATGATGGCTCACGACATCTGGGCGCCGTTGCGGGTGGAGCTCGGCCGTTGGCAGGCCTCCGGCAAGACCGCCCGCTTCTGGCTTCGCGACGACGATGCGATCGAGCCGACGCCGGCGCTGGAACAGCTGCTGAAGTTGACCACCGACGCCAAAGTGCCGTTGACCCTCGCCGTCATTCCGGCGTCCACGGGCGAGCCGCTTACCGCGCGGTTGGCTGAGGAGCGGCATGTGCTGGTTGCATTGCATGGATGGTCGCATACCAATCACGCAGGGCGTGACGAGAAGAAGCAGGAGCTCGGCGCCCATCGCGCGCCCGACATCGTCCTCGGCGAGTTGCGCGACGGATATGCCATTCTGCAACGGCTGTTCGGGTCGCAATTCATCTCCATCCTGGTGCCGCCTTGGAACCGGATCAACAGTGCGCTCATTGGGGAGTTGCCGGCGTTTGGTCTTGAGGTCCTGTCGGTCTACGGAGCCGCCAAGGCGGAAAGCCCGATACGGCTGCTGAATACCCACGTCGACATCATGAACTGGCACGGCATCCGTGGCGGCAGGCCGCATGACGAGCTGGTAGCTGACGTAGTGAAGGAACTGCGGGCCCGCTTCGATGATGATGCGGAGCCGATCGGCATTCTCACGCACCATCTCGTGCATGATCAGACCGCCTGGGCGTTTCTCTCTGACCTTATGGCAGAGACGAGCGCCCATCCCGCCGTCGACTGGAAATCAGCGGCGGCTCTGGTCGAAGCCTAGAGTTCCAGAACCTGGTTGTCGCGGGCGGCGAAGGAGCTCGGGAAGGCGGCCTGTGCCTGCTTCTCCATGTCTTCCAGTTGCGCATCGGTGCGCGATGGCGCGTGGTGGAAGAGTGCGAACTGTTTAGTGCCGGCCATCTTCGCCAGTTCGATGCCGTGCTGCCACGTCGAGTG
>NZ_DDHH01000099.1:656-2799 GCF_002338015.1 Rhizobium sp. UBA1881 | reverse complement strand
GCCGTGCTGCCACGTCGAGTGGCCGAAGCCCTTGAAGCGCTGCATTTCGTCTTCGTTATAAGTGCAGTCGTAGACAGCGAGATCGACGTCCCGCATCATTTCCAACGCGACGGGGTCGTGGGTACCGGGCGTGTGCTCGATATCGTAGACCAGCGCGATGGAACGGCCCTGATACTCGACGCGATAGCCGATCGCGCCACCAGGGTGGTTCAGCATGAAGGTCTTGATCCTGATGCCTGGATGCGGTTCCAGGATCTGCCCGGCGTGAAAATCGCGGAAGCTCATCGTCGCTTGGCAGATGTCGGTCTTCACAGGGAACCATGGCGGGCTGATGAATTGCTCGATCATTTCGCGCGTGGTCATCTTGCCATCGAGATGGCCGGACCAGATGCGCAAATCGATAGACGGATAGTAGATGGCCTTGAAGAACGGCAGCCCGATGATGTGGTCATAGTGACAGTGGCTGAAGAACAGATCGACGTCGCGAACCTGCTCGTTGAGCATGCAAAGCCCCGCCTCGCGGGCGCCGGAGCCCGCGTCGAAGATCATACGGTGTTCGCCACAGCGAATTTCGATGCAGGAGGTGTTGCCACCATAGCGATCGAACTCAGGCCCGGAGACCGGGATACTGCCGCGCACGCCCCAGAACTTTACTTGAAAGAGATCTTTACTCATCGCTTTTTCAAAATGGTCCGACCCACCGCACTACCGTGATCATCATCTGAACCTGATGCCAAGCGTTGCATTTCCACAAGCTGTTTGTCTTACGTACCGCATCACCTTATCAATCCAACCGGTCGAATATCTTAAGCAACCGGGTTTTGTCGCAGAAAGCAACAGCTTATGGTTTGATTTTCGTAAATTGCGATACGCTATCAGCCAGCTTGCGGCGCCGAATCCTGATTTTCCTTAAAAATATATGGGAATTCGCATGCGGGAATGCAAATGGCGGGCGATCCCACTTAAGTCGAAGGTTTCGATGCCGTATCGCTCGACGCTGATCGGTCGCCGTGCGATTATCCAGTTCGTTGTCGCTTGATCGTTTAATGTCCCGCGACGGCATGTGCATGGCATTCGGTGGCGTCCGGTAGGATGATCCTTGTTAAAAACGAGGGGGTGCATGGCAGGCAACGCTGATCACGGTTCCATTGCGAGGAAGAACGGCTACTTCATCACGACTGTGGTGATCGCGATGCTCGCCGGGCTGCCGCTTGCCGTGTGGATGGATGTCAGCAACCTCTCGCAAAGTGCACTGAAGCGGCAGGCTCAAGACATGAGCTCGCTCATTACGAGCATTCGCTCCTATTATGCCACCAACGTGGTCGGCCGGATACTTGCGGCCCACGCTGCCGGAATGGATACCGGCACGCCGGTCACCCATGAATACGCGACCATTCCCGGTGCGATCCCCATACCCGCCACGCTTTCGCTCGAACTCGGGGACGTGATCAAGCAACAGCAGGCGAACATCACCTATCGCTTCGTTTCCGACCTGCCGTTTCAAAAACGGGCACCGCATGATCTCGACCACTTCGAGACCGCGTCGCTAGCCGCGCTGCGCGCCGATCCGAAGCAGACCTTGAGTGACATAAACCGGAGCGGGTTCACCAACACCTTCCGTCTGGTCACGCCGGTGCTCATGGCGCAGGCCTGCGTTGCCTGTCACAACACACACCCGCAGAGCCCGAAGACAGACTGGAAGATTGGAGACGTTCGCGGCATCCAGGAGATCATCATCCGGCAGCCCTTCGCCGGCAACGTCTTTGCCTTCAAGTACCTTCTATTTTACTTTCTTTGCTCAGCCGTGCTCGGCATGGCATTGATTTTTCTCCAACAACGGCAAGCGGCGTTGATACAGGGGTTCAATCGTGACCTGGAATCCACCAACGAGTTTCTGGCCAGCATATCGCTTAAGATTTCTCGATATCTGTCGCCTCAGATCTACAAGGGGATCTTCAGCGGTCAGAAGGACGTCGTGGTTCATACCGAACGCAAGCGGCTGACGATCTTTTTCTCCGACATCAAGGATTTCACGGCAACGACCGAACGCCTGCAGCCGGAGGCGTTGACGGAAATGCTCAACGAATACCTGACGGAGATGTCAGCGATCGCACTCAAGCATGGCGGCACGCTCGACAAGTTC
>NZ_DDHH01000099.1:0-450 GCF_002338015.1 Rhizobium sp. UBA1881 | reverse complement strand
CACGCTCGACAAGTTCATCGGAGACGCCGTGCTGGTCTTCTTCGGCGATCCGGAGACCAATGGGGCGGCAGAAGATGCCAAAGCCTGTCTGAAGATGGCAATTGACATGCAGCACCGGCTTGGCGAGCTGAAAGCGAAATGGCGCGGCGAGGGCACGGAAGAGCCCTTCGTCGTCCGCATGGGGATCAATAGTGGCTACTGCAATGTTGGCAATTTCGGCAGCAACGACCGGATGGATTACACGATTATTGGCGCCGAGGCCAATCTGGCCGCCCGCCTGCAATCGATCGCCGAGGGCGGCAAGATCGTCATCAGCTACGAGACATACGCGCTGGTGAAGGATATGGTTGATGCCACGCCGTTGCCGCCGATCACCATGAAGGGGATACAGCGGGAAATCGTGCCCTATGCCGTCAATGGCCTGATTCTGGGCGAAGATCAGGCGATCCG
>NZ_DDHH01000197.1:0-14281 GCF_002338015.1 Rhizobium sp. UBA1881 | reverse complement strand
GCAATTGCCTCAGTGGGGGAGACACCTTGGCATCTCGTAAGGTTCTGGCGGCAGCCCTGCCGCTTGTTATGATTTCGACGCTGGCCCAACCTGCCTTCGCGGGCGGTCTTGAGCGTGGCGGCTATAATATCGATCAGCTGTTCGATGCATCGCAGTTTTCGATCCAGTCCGGCGTGATCTATGTCATGCCGCAGCGCAAGCTGAAGAATACCAAAGATACGGACCCGTCGGACGGGCTGGGGATCAATGGAACCGGTGGCGGAAGCACGTCTACCAACGAGACCGAGAATTACGCCATTCCTTATGGCGGCCTAAAGGGCGGTTACGGTGACGTCGACTGCCTGATCGATTATTCCGAGCCATTCGGCGCCCACACCAATCCCGGAGCCAACTGGGTAGGTGCCCAGAGCAACATCGAAACGAAAGTGTCGAGCCGGAACTATGGCGCGACCTGCTCATACAAGTTCGACGTTGGTCCAGGTCAGCTTCGCTTGATCGGTGGTACCTTTTATCAGGAAATTGAAGGCTCCAAGGAGCGTCTTGTCGTTTCACCCGTTGTTCTCGCGGGCATAAGTCCAGCGTTCGCCGGTTATAACGGCATTGGTCGGCTTGATCTGGATGACAATGCCTGGGGCTGGCGGGCAGGCGTCGCATACGAGATTCCTGAGTATGCGCTGCGTGCAAGCTTGGTCTACAACAGCCGGGTTAAGTACGACAACCTGACCGGTACGGTTGATCTCACCCAAGTCCCGGTTGGTGCTGGCGCCGCGAGCGGGCGGATCACCAATGTCTTCGGCGCGGCTGAGGCACCCGATTCGCTTGAACTGAAGGTTCAAAGCGGCATTGCGCCTGACTGGCTGGCATTCGGCTCTGTAAAATGGACCAACTGGAGCGTTCTTCAGTCTATCTCGCTTTGCCCAGTTGCAACGCGCGGTACCGCATGTTCCGCCACGAGTGGCACGCAGTTGACCTCGCTTGATCTGTTATACCGCGATGGCTGGACCGTCACAGGCGGTATCGGTCACAAGTTCAACGATCAGTGGAGCGGCGCAGTCAGCCTGACGTGGGACCGCGGCACGAGCCATGGCTACGGCGCGCAGACGGATAGCTGGACACTTGGTGTTGGCGCTGCCTACAATCCAACAGAGAACATCGAGTGGCGGCTGGCTGGCGCACTTGGCATCCTGACAAGCGGCTCGTCGGGTGCGTTGACGCAGAACGGCGTCACCTATGGTGACGACGTATCCTACGACTTCGGCAACGATCTCGTCGCGGCCATCTCCACCAGCATCAAGGTCAAGTTCTGACCCGCCAAGATCAGTGCAAGTGAAAGCCCGGCAAACTGTCGGGCTTTTCTTTGTCTGGGCGCCATTAAGCATGCTCTCGTCACGTGTCATTTTGTGACGATTCAGCAACAGTTTTTTTTGAGTGTTGGCGTATGATGGGCTCCATCACGAATTGTCCATTTCCCGCCACAAACTAGGCGCAGCGGTAATGTCGGGCGAGGGAATGACAGGCATAGGGTGCGCGTAAAAGAGTAAGATGGGTCGTTTTTCGGTGAGTGTGAAAAAGACGGACATGAGGTGTGGCGCAGTTGCCGCCGCTTCGCTTGTTTCGCCTGTTTTACAGGGTGTTTCAGCCGGAAAGCGCCGTTCGATTGCAGCGTTCTCAAGCCTTTCAATTTCCTCACGTTCGACGGTGTTGCCGCTTTCCGGACTGGCTTTCGGTAACGACGTCTCGCGTTTTGTCACAATTGGTGACTACGACATTTCTGAAGGCGAAATGCCGCTCCGCGGGCTCGCTGGAATGAGGTTGAAAGCATCGCCGTCAGTTCGCGCCGGGAAGCGGGCGGATAAAGTCGGTGCGAAGAAAATGATGGCTCTCTCTGGAGAGCAAAAGGCTGGATGCGACGCGGGCAAGCGGGTCTTGGAACCCACCGCGGGATCGCTCGCCGAAGAGACTTTATCTGCGGGCCGAACGGGCGGGATGTTCGAGATGGCGCGTATGGGTGGAAACGAAAGAAATCGAGTGAAATGCTGACGTTCCAGTTCAGACCTTTCAGATTGATGCTTATGGGGCTCTCCGTCGCCTGCTGCGCGGCGATGAGTTGTCCGGCGAGCGCGTTCGACATCAAGTCGGGCGTCAACAAGGAATCCGGTCCTTTCGATCTCTTCAAGTTCGGTTTCAAGGCCTACAAGAACGGCCAGAAGGAAGAGGCTGTCGAAGCCTACAAATACGCGGCCGAAAAGGGCCACACCGGCTCGCGCTGGGCGCTCGCCAACATGTATGCCGATGGCGACGGCGTCGCGCAGGACGATTTCGAAGCCTTCAAGATCTATAGCGAGATCGCCCAGCAGGGCGTCGAGCCCGGTTCCGAGGATACCGGCTTCTTCGTCAACGCGCTTCTGTCGCTCGCCGGCTATTACAAGCACGGCATTCCGGGCAGCCCCGTGAAGACCGATCTCACCCAGGCGCGTCAGATCTATTTCCAGGTTGCCTCCACCTTCGGCGTTCCCGAAGCGCAGTTCCAGCTGGCGCAGATGATGCTTGCCGGAGATGGCGGCGCCACCAGCACGCAGCAGGCCAAGAAGTGGCTGAACCAGGCCCGTAAGGCCGGTCACCCGGGCGCCATGTCCGTCTTCGGCAATATCCTGTTCCAGGAAGGTCAGTCGGCCAACGGCCTGGCGCTGATGACGGCGGCACTCGATCGCTGCAAGCCGAAGGATTGCAACTGGATGGAATCGCTGCAGGAGCAGGCTTTCTCTGTTGCCAGCGAAAGCGACCGCCGCAACGCCATCGCCCTCTCGCACAAGATCGCCAGCAGCAACACCGACTGAGCGATGTAAGACCGGATCGCCGAGATCCGGCCTCGATTAGTGCCGCCTAGCCCTTAGGCCGCGAAATCGAAATAGGCGACCACAGGCACGTGGTCGGAAGGCTTCTCCCAGGCACGCACATGTTTTTCGATGGCCGTCGAGGTCATCCGGTCGGCGGCTTCCGGCGACAGCATCAGGTGATCGATGCGAATGCCGTTGTTCTTCGGCCATGCGCCGGCCTGATAATCCCAGAACGTATACGCCGGCACCGCATCCGTCGTCGCGCGCACCGCATCGGTCAGCCCCAGGCTCTCCAGCCTGCGAAACGCCTCGCGCGTCTGTGGCAGGAACAGAGCGTCGTTTTCCCACACCTTGGGGTCGAAGCAATCATGCGGCTCTGGGATGACGTTGTAGTCGCCGGCAAGGACGAGGATCTCTTCATAAGCCAGCCGCTCGGCCGCGAATGTGCGCAGCCGCTCCATCCAGGCAAGCTTGTAGCTGTACTTCTCGGTCTCGACGGGATTGCCGTTCGGCAGATAGAGGCAGCAGACGCGGGCAACGCGGTTGCCGGGAATGGAGAACACCGCTTCCAGAAAACGCGCCTGCTCGTCCAGCGGATCGCCCGGCAGGCCGCGTGTCACTTCGTCCGGCTTGGTCTTGGAGAGAATGGCGACGCCGTTGAAGCCCTTCTGCCCATGCGTTTCCACATGATAGCCGAGAGCCTCGATCTCCAGCCGCGGAAAGCCTTCGTCGACCGTTTTGATCTCCTGCAAGCAGGCGATATCGGGGTTCGAATCCTTCAGCCACTGCGTGAGATTGTCGATACGCGCCTTGACGCCGTTGATGTTCCAGGTCGCGATCTTCATTCTTTTGTCCCGTTCCGCTTTGACGTCTTCTTCTAGCGTGGTCTTGAGACAAGCGACAAGACGTTAAACCGGCCGCAAAACAATCTTCGGCCGGTTCGGTGTGGATAGCGGGAGAGGGCGGTCAGATCGAGAAGCTGGTGCCGCAGCCGCAGCTGGCAACCGCGTTCGGGTTCTTGATCTGGAAGGACTGGCCGAGCAAGTTATCGACGAAATCGATCTCAGAGCCAGCCATGTAGACTAGCGACATGCTGTCGATCAGCACCTTCGCGTCGTTCTTCTCGACGACCACGTCGTCGTCCTGTATGCCGTCGGTCAGGTCGAACTTGTAGGAAAAACCCGAACAGCCGCCGCCTTCGACTGAGACGCGCAGCGCGCTCTTGCCGGGGTCGCTGCCGACGATAGTGGCGATTCGCTTCGCCGCGGCGTCGGAAAGGGTTACACTTGCTTCGGTCATGTCTGCTCCTGCCGGGGTCAAAACCCGGAGAGAATAGTGGTCCAGCCATCAATATAAACGGCTGTTTTTCAATGCTATCGCGCCTTATATCATGAAAGCGCGGCCCGCGGCAAAGTGGGCGATACGTCGTCTCTTTGCCGTTTATGCTCTCTATAGGTATGAAGAGCATATGGCGGCGTCAATGGGCGTGCGCCTGGACATGGCGAGTGACGGTGAAGAATGACGATCGACAGACGTGCATTAGGCTTCGGTAACAGCGACAGGGCAATCTACGCGGCTGACCCGTGGACGACGCGTGGGCGGCTTTATCCCGAGAATTCCAGCCCGACCCGCTCGGACTTCCAGCGCGACCGCGACCGCATCGTCCACACGACAGCCTTCCGGCGCCTCAAGCACAAGACCCAGGTCTTCATCGCCCAGGATGGCGATCACTATCGCACGCGGCTCACGCACACGATCGAGGTGGCCCAGATCGCCCGCGCGCTCGCAAGGGCGCTGAAGCTCGACGAGGATCTGGCCGAAGGCGTCGCCCTCGTCCACGATTTCGGCCACACGCCCTTCGGCCACACCGGCGAGGACGCGCTACACGAGGTGCTGCTGCCCTATGGCGGCTTCGACCACAATGCCCAGTCGCTGCGCATCGTCACCAAGCTCGAGCGCCGCTACGCCGATTTCGATGGGATCAACCTGACGTGGGAGAGCCTGGAAGGCCTGGTCAAGCACAACGGCCCGCTATTGACCAAGGACGGAACCGGCACCCGCGGCCCCGTGCCGCAGCCGATCCTCGATTACTGCGAGATCCACGATCTCCAGCTCGACACCTACGCCAGCCTCGAGGCTCAGGTGGCCGCGATCGCCGACGATATCGCCTACAACACCCACGATATCGATGACGGCCTGCGCTCGGGCTATCTCACCTTCGACATGCTCAAGGATATCCCGTTCCTAGCTGGGCTGATGGCCGAGGTGAGGGAGCGCTACCCCGCTCTGGAGCCGAGCCGCTTCACGCACGAGATCATGCGCCGCCAGATCACCCGGATGGTCGAAGACGTGATCTCCGTCGCCCAGGAGCGCCTTGCTGAAATCCGCCCCGAGAGCGCCGACGACGTCAGGCACGCCAGCCGCGTGATCGCGACGTTCTCTGAGGGCATGGCCGAGACGGACAGGCAGATCAAGGCGATGCTCTTCAAGCGGATCTACCGCCATCCCGACATCATGCGCATCCGATCAGGCGCCGCGCAGATCGTCACCGACCTGTTTTCGGCCTACATGGCCAACCCCAAGGAGATGCAGAGCCACTATTGGGTGGATCACATCGCGGGGCTGGCCGAGGCGCCGAAGGCGCGCCATGTTGGCGATTATCTCGCCGGCATGACCGATACCTACGCCATCAGCGCCCACAGGCGATTGTTTGACCAGACTCCCGATTTGCGCTAGGCAGCGGTCGCTCGGCAAAGGCCGGGCGGATGCCGTGTGGCACAGCCTATGCATGGAAGAGTGCGATGAACCTTTTTACCGATTTCGAAGCCAGGATTAAAACCGCCCTTGAACAGATCGATCTGGTCAAGGAAAAGCGATCCGAGCTGGATTTCGGACGCATTGCCGTCGAGCCGCCGCGTGACGCGAGCCATGGCGATGTCGCGACCAATGCGGCGATGGTGCTTGCCAAGCCGCTCGGCACAAATCCGCGCGCGCTGGCCGAAATCGTCACCGAAAAGTTGAAGGAAGATCCAGACGTCGCCGAAGTGTCGGTCGCGGGTCCCGGCTTCATCAACGTCAGGATCGCCGTCGGCTACTGGCAGCGCCTGCTGGCCTCGATGATTACTGCTGGCACAGACTACGGTCGCTCGACGATGGGTGAGGGCCGCAAGGTCAACGTCGAATACGTCTCGGCCAACCCGACCGGCCCGATGCACGTCGGCCATTGCCGTGGCGCCGTCGTCGGCGACGCGCTGGCCAACCTCTTGTCCTTCGCCGGCTTCGACGTCACCAAGGAATACTACATCAATGACGCCGGCTCGCAGATCGACGTCTTGGCGCGCTCCGTCTTCCTGCGCTACCGCGAGGCGCTCGGCGAAAAGATCGGCGAGATTCCGGCGGGCCTCTATCCGGGCGACTATCTCGTGCCCGTCGGCGAAGCGCTGGCGCGTGATTACGGCGTCAAGCTGCACAACATGCCCGAGGATCAGTGGATGCCGCTGGTCAAGGATCGCACCATCGATGCGATGATGGTGATGATCCGCGAGGATCTGGAGGCGTTGAACGTCCATCACGACGTGTTCTTCTCCGAGCGCACGCTGCACGCCAATGGCGCTGCCGCCATCCGCACGGCCATCAACGACCTGACCTTCAAGGGCCACGTCTACAAGGGCACGCTGCCGCCGCCGAAGGGCCAGCTGCCGGAAGACTGGGAAGATCGCGAACAGACGCTGTTCCGCTCGACCGAAGTCGGCGACGACATGGACCGTCCACTGATCAAGTCCGACGGCTCCTACACTTACTTCGCCGCCGACGTCGCCTACTTCAAGAACAAGTTCGATCGCGGCTTCAGCGAGATGATTTACGTGCTCGGCGCCGACCATGGCGGCTATGTCAAGCGCCTCGAAGCGGTCGCGCGCGGCGTGTCGGAAGGCAAGGCCAAGCTTACCGTTCTGCTGTGCCAGTTGGTCAAGCTGTTCCGCGATGGCGAACCGGTCAAGATGTCGAAGCGCTCGGGCGACTTCGTGACGCTCCGCGATGTGGTCGAGGAAGTCGGCCGCGATTCGGTGCGGTTCATGATGCTGTATAGAAAGAGCTCGGAGCCGTTGGACTTCGATTTCGCCAAAGTAACGGAGCAGTCGAAAGACAATCCGGTCTTTTACGTACAGTACGCGCACGCCCGTTGCATGTCTGTCTTCAGGCAGGCGAAAGAGGCGTTTCCGGATCTCGACGTGTCGCCTGAGACCCTCGCGAAAGCCGTGTCCGGAATCTCGGATCCTGCGGAATTACAATTGGTTGCGAAGGTTGCCGAGTTCCCTCGGCTGGTCGAGGCTGCGGCTCAATCGCAAGAGCCGCATCGTGTCGTATTCTACCTCTATGATCTTGCCAGTTCTTTCCATGCTCATTGGAATAAGGGCAAGGATCAGGTAGACTTACGATTTATTAACGATAAGAGCCGAGAGTCTAGTATTACCAGACTAGGGCTGGTGTACGCCGTTGCGTCCGTTTTGAAGTCGGGTCTTGCCATCGCAGGAACGGCTGCGCCGGAAGAGATGCGGTAGCGTCACCATTTACCCACAATGCGCTGGCACGAAACCTTTGCATTTGCGAGTGGATGAGTATGGCAGATAAACAGCGGGCGTATGACACGCGTAACGATGCGAACCTCTTTGCTGACGACGATCCCCTTGCGGAGCTTGCGCGTATCGTCGGTTTTGAGCCCCGTGTAGCGGCAAACACCGTCGAAGCGGCGCCAAGGCAGGAGCCTGCCTTCAATCTCGAAGACGAATTGCTGCGCGAGTTCGAGCGTTACGACGCTCCGACCGCGCCTGCAGTCGTCGATCATCCGATCGAGACGGCTTACGCTCAGCCTCAGCCTGAGCCCGTAGTCTATGCCGAGCCGGAGCCCGTCACCTACGACGAGCCCGAGCCGCACTACGAGGCCGCACAGCACTACGAGCCCGCACAGCAGTACGAGCAAGCGCCGCGCTACGAGGCCGAGTCGGTTCATTACGAAGCGCCGGTTGTCTCGGAACGGGTCGAAGACGAGGCCTTGCCTGTCATCGAGCAGTCGTCTGTCATCGAGCAGCCCGATGCCCGCGCGATCCTGTCGTCCGCCGATTGGGCGGCTAGCGTCTCGCGTCCCGCCGAGCCTGTCTCCGGCGGCGCCCGCGATCTGATCGAGGAGCTCGAGCTTTCGATCAGCGCCGCACCGGCACCGGTTCAGCCCGCCAAGGCGCCGCAGTGGTCGGCCGCAAGCATCCGCTTGCCGATCGCCAACTTCCATACGTCTCGCCGCGAAGAGCCGGCCGCACCGCCTGTCGCTGCTCCGGCACCTGTCGTCGCCGCCGAGCCTGTGCCAGCCGCGCCGCGCTTTGAAGCGCCAGCTGCCGCCAGCTTCCCCGCCGAGATCGACCGTCATGAGCCGGCCGTCGTTTTCGAACAGGCCGTTGCCGAGCCGATCGTCGAACCCGTTGTCGATCATGGCGCCTTCGATCTGGCCGCTGCCGCCAAGGATGGCGACGTCAAGGCCGATGCCGCGCTGACGGAAGCCGTCGCCGAAGTCGACGATATCGCCTTCGATATCGATGACCTCCTGGCCGATGTATCGCAGTATCCGGTTACCGCGCGTGAAGCTGCGCCCGTGGAAGCCCAGCCGGTCGCCCCGGTCGTCCACGACCCGATCCCTGCGCCCGCCTATGTGCCCGAGCCGCCCGTCGCCGTCGCTCCCGTAGCGGCAGCACCCGTAGCGCCTCGCTATGCACCAGAGCCGCAGCCGGTCGCCGCCAAGGCCGCACCTGACGCGGAAGACCCGTTCGCCGGCCATGACTTCGAGCTGGATCTCGAAGGCATAGAGCTTGAACTCGCCGACCTCGATTTCGTCGAGCCCGTCGTGGCTGAGGAGATCGAGCAGCCGAAGCCCCAGCCTGTAGCAGCACCGGTGGCCTACCAGCCGGCAGTCCGCCAGCCGGAGCCTGTCGCGCAGCCTGCACCTGCACCCTATCAGCCGTCCGCCCCGGCACAGGCTTATCAGGCGCCGACCTACCAGGCGCCCGCCTATCAGGCAGCCGCACCGGTCTACCGTTCGCCGGAGCCCGCAGCCCCCGCAGCGCCGTCCTACCGCGCGCCGGCACCGGTCGTCGACACGACGGAAGAGCTGCCCTTCGATCCGTCGATGATCTCCGATGCGGAGTTTCAGATGGAAGCGGTCGAGATGCATGTCCCGACGCTGCCGCCGGTCGAAAAGCACGAACCCGTTCCCGCGATGTCGGATTTCGATTTCGACGTCGATTCGGAAATCGCCAACCTGCTGACGCCGGCCAAGCCGGTTGAAGCACCCGCAAAGCCGGCTCAGGACATCCGTGCTCGCGCCCAGGCGTCTGTTGCCGCCGTGGCATCCGTTGCACGGCCGCAGCCGCAGCAGCCGCAGCAGCCGCAGGCCCAGAGCTTCGATGAATTCGAGCGCGCGCTGGAGGAAGATTTCCGCCGCAGCGTCAACGAGCCCGTGCAGCAGCGTCGCGAGACGGTGTCGGAAGTTCAGATCCAGTCGGCGAGCGACGCCGAGGATATGAGCCGCGCCCGCTCGATGAAGCGCATGCTGGCGGCCGCCGCCGCCATCGTCATTTTCGGCGGCGTCGCCTATGCCGGCTATTCCTTCCTGGCCCGCGACGGCGGCCTCGGTATCGCCACCGGCGAACCGCGCGTCATCGTGGCCGACAAGGACCCGGTCAAGGTCGTTCCGGAAAACCCGGGTGGCAAGACCGTTCCGAACCAGGACAAGGCTGTCTATGACAGCGTTGGTGGCGCGGCCACCGAAGCCCCGAAGCAGAAGTCGCTGGTGTCAAGCGACGAGCAGCCGGTTGACGTCGTTCAGCGCACGCTGACGCCGGAAACGCTGCCTGAAGACAACGACGCGCCGATGCCATCCATGGCAACGCCCGTCGGCGACACCGAGGATCCGCGCCTGCTGCCGAACGATAGCGCGACGGATACGGCAGCTGCCGCTCCGTCGGATGCCGATCGTTCGCCGTCGGTCTCGGCCCGCAAGGTCCGCACCATGATCGTCAAGCCGGATGGCACACTGGTCGCCCGCGAAGAGCCGGCGCCGGAGCCTGCTGCATCCTCGCTGCCGAAGCCCACCTCGGTGCAGACGCAGAAGATCGCGCCATCGTCGGCTCCGACGATCGAACAGCTGGCGTCCGCCGACATTCGCTCGACGCCGGTCGAAGGTGCTACGCCGACCGCAAAGCAGACTTCCGAGAACGTGCTTGCCAAGGCCGCGGCCGCAACGCCTGACAGCGTCAACCCGCCGGTCCGCGCCGTAACCAGCACCAAGACCGACACCGCGCCGACCCCGGCATCGCGCCCGGGCGCTTCGGCTCTCGCACCTGCAACGGCCGCACCGGCACCAGCCGCCCAGGCACCGAAGGAAGTTGCGGCGGTTCCGCCGGCAGCGGCACAGGCCCAGCCGACCACGGCCGCTCCTGGCAGCTATGGCGTCCAGATCGCCTCGCTGCCGTCTGAAGCCGAAGCCAAGAAGTCCTATGCAAGCCTGTCGAAGAAGTTCGGCGGCGTGCTGGCTGGCATGCCTTACGAGATCCGCAAGGCCGACATCGCCGGCAAGGGCACCTATTACCGCCTGCGCATCACGGCCGGTTCCAAGGACGAAGCAGCCGCGATCTGCGAGAAGTATCGCGCAGCCGGTGGTTCCTGCCTGATTTCGAAGTAAGGCTCGTAACTGAGTTGCTTGAGAGCGGCGGGGCAACCCGCCGCTCTTTTCGTTTGCAGAACGCAGTTTTGCGTCGTTCTTTTTTGTGAATGGCAGTTGACGCTGCTCGCATTTCGCCAAGGCGTCTCTATGATTCGGGTATGACCGAATCAAAAGCG
The DNA here is from genome assembly GCF_002338015.1 of Rhizobium sp. UBA1881. Taxonomy (NCBI): domain Bacteria; kingdom Pseudomonadati; phylum Pseudomonadota; class Alphaproteobacteria; order Hyphomicrobiales; family Rhizobiaceae; genus Rhizobium; species Rhizobium sp. UBA1881. Next base: position 3,560 of record NZ_DDHH01000197.1, on the reverse strand, counting down.
ATGATCCTTGGCTGTAGCGGCCTTTCCCTGACGCCCGAAGAGAAGGCCTTCTACGCGGGCGAGCGCCCCTGGGGCTTCATCCTGTTCGGCCGCAATATTTCCGAACCGCAGCAGATCGCCGACCTCGTGGCCGAGATGCGCGAAAGCGTCGGCTGGCACGCGCCCGTGCTGATCGATCAGGAGGGCGGCCGCGTCCAGCGCATTCGCCCACCGATCCTGCCGCACTATCCCTCCGGCCAGCAATTGGGTGATCTCTACAGAGAGGCCCCGGAAAAGGGCAAGCGCGCAGCTTGGCTGATGTCGCGCCTGCACGCCTTCGATCTCTCGAAATTCGGCATCAACGTCGATTGCCTGCCCGTCCTGGATGTTCCGGTCGAAGGCAGCAGCAACGTCATCGGCAACCGTGCCTATGGCATGGACCCGAAGACGGTGACCGAAATGGGCATCGCCGCATCCGAGGGCCTGAAGGCCGGCGGCGTTCTCTCGGTCATGAAGCACATGCCCGGCCACGGCCGCGGCTTTGCCGATTCCCACCACGAGCTCCCGGTCGTCCGCGTCTCGCGCGAGGAACTGGAGGCCCATGACTTCCCGCCATTCATCGCCATGAAGGACGAACTGATGGCGATGACCTGCCATCTCGTTTTCACCGCGATCGACCCGGATAATCCGGCCACCACCTCGCGCAAGGTCATCGACGGGATCATCCGCGAACACATCGGCTTCAAAGGCCTGTTGCTTTCCGATGATAGTTCGATGAACGCGCTGAGCGGCACGCTTGGCGAGCGGGCGGCGAATATCATTGCGGGCGGGTGCGATATCGTGCTGCATTGCAATGGCCATATGGATGAGATGCTTGAGGTCGTGGCCAACGTGCCGCTGCTGCAAGGTGGAGCGCTCGAGCGCGCCAAGCGCGTGGAGCAGGGGTTCCCGACGGCGGATGGCGCCGACGAGGCCGCGATCCGCGCCGAATTCAATGCGATGTTTGCGACGGTCTGATCGCGAAAGGAACGAGACGACGTGACGACGACAAAGGCTCAGGAGCGCCCGCAGACATCGGCAACGCCGATGGACAAGCTGTGGCAGGACGGTGGCGCCGACCGCGCCTCGACCGATCCGGCGCTCCTGATCGATGTCGCCGGCTTCGAAGGCCCGCTCGACCTGCTTCTCCATCTGGCCCGGACGCAGAAGGTCGACCTGTCCCGCATTTCGGTGCTGGCGCTTGCCGAACAATATCTGCTGTTCATCGATAGCGCCCGCCGCATCCGCATCGAGCTCGCGGCCGACTATCTCGTCATGGCGGCATGGCTCGCCTACCTGAAGTCGCGCCTGCTCATTCCGCAGCAGGTCAAGGATGACGGCCCCTCGGGCGAGGAAATGGCGGCATCGCTGGCGTTTCGCCTGAAGCGCCTGGAAGCGATGCGCGAAGCGGCCGGTGGCCTCGTCAACCGCAATCGCCTCGGCCGCGACGTGCTTGCCCGTGGCGCGCCCGAGCATATCCCCGATCGCCACCAATCCGCCTACGACGCCAGCCTCTACGATCTGCTGACGGCCTATGCCTCGCTGCGCCAGCGTCAGGCAGTCACGCAGGTCACGATTGCGCGCCGCACCGTCTGGTCGCTCACCGAAGCACGCGAGTTGCTGACCCGCCTGATCGGCGAGATCTGCGACTGGACAGCGCTCGAGCAGCATATCCTGACCTACATGGTCTCCCCCGAAGACCGGGTGACGGCGATCGCCAGCGCCTTTGCCGCGTCGCTCGAGCTTGCGCGTGAAGGAAAGATCGAAATCCGCCAGGAAGGTGTCTTCGAGCCGATCTACATGCGGCGCGGACCAAACCATGCCACGGTGCAGGTCGTGGAACAGGAGTTGCCGGCGTGAGCGATCTGGAAGACATCGATTTGGACAATGGCGACGCCGAACGCAGCAACGAACGCACCGGGGATGACACCATCCACGACGAGAGCGAGGCCGCGCGCATCGCCGAGGCCTTGGTCTTCGCCTCCGCCCAACCCGTCTCGGAAGCTTTCATCAGCGACCGCCTGCCTAGAGCATTCGACGTGCGCGCCATCATGCTGCGGCTGCAGGAAGAATACGCACATCGCGGCGTCAATCTGGTCAGGGTCGACGATGCCTGGGCGTTTCGCACGGCCGCCGATCTCTCCTTCGTCATCCGCCGCGATGAAAACGAGGTGCGCAAGCTCTCGCGCGCCGCACTCGAGGTTCTCGCCATCATCGCCTATCACCAGCCGGTGACGCGCGCCGAGATCGAGGATATCCGAGGCGTGCAGACCTCGCGCGGCACGCTCGATGTCTTGATGGAGGCAGGTTGGGTGCGTTTTCGCGGCCGCCGCCGCACGCCGGGACGTCCGGTAACGCTCGGCACCACTCGCGACTTCCTCGATCACTTCGGGCTGGAAGAACTGCGCGACCTGCCGGGTATCGAGGAGTTGAAGGGGGCAGGGCTGCTCTCCGGCCGCATCCCGGCCAATTTCAATATTCCGTCGCCGTCGATGAACGATGAGCTGACCGAAGACGAGGACCCCATCACGCAGATGGATCTCGAGGAACTGGGCCTTCTGGCGCCAGGCGGCGCGTCCGAGGAATAGCCGGCTCCGTGTCTTTGTTTCGCCACGCCGAGCGAAAACAATTGTCTTCACGACTTTTCGACCGGGGACTATCTTGTCACGATGGTCGATACCGTGACATTAAGCGTCTATCTACGGGGAATTAGATGTTGGATTTGATGTCGGGTATTCTTACATCAATAGGGCATCACAACAGGAGTTAGCGTAATGGGTTCTTTTAGCATGTGGCACTGGCTGATCGTTCTGGTCATCGTGCTGTTGCTCTTCGGTCGCGGTAAAATTCCGGAACTGATGGGCGATGTTGCCAAGGGCATCAAGAGCTTCAAGAAGGGCATGAACGACGAGGACGCGCCTGAAGCTTCGAGCACGACCACTGCAGGCAAGACCGTCGATCACAAGGCCGACGAAACGAAGTAACCACGTCCGGGCAGCGCCGCCCCCGCGTTTCCCGTTCAGGAGCCTTGAATGTTCGATATTGGCTGGACCGAGCTGCTTGTCATCGCGGTCGTATTGATTGTCGTGGTGGGTCCCAAGGATCTGCCCCCGATGCTTCGTGCTTTCGGCAAGATGACGCAGCGCGCCCGCAAGGTCGCCGGCGAATTCCGTGCCCAGTTCGACGAGGCGCTGCGCGAAGCCGATATGGACGACGTGCGCCAGACGCTGAGCGACGCGCAGAAGCTCAATCCCGTCAACACGCTGCGCGAGGCCATGAACCCGCTTCGCCAGATGGGCAACGAGATCAAGGCCGATCTTCAGCGCGCGACGTCGGTCGACACCAAGACGGAAGCGCCGCTTGGTCTTATGCCGGCGCCTGAAGTCGCACCGACCGAGACGCCTGCAGTCATGCCGGCTCCGACGCCGGTACCTGCGGCATCGGCCGCCGTACCTGAGGCTGCCGCGGCAAAGCCCGCCCGCAAGCCCCGCGCCAAGGCCGCCGACAAGGCGGACGCTGTTGCCGCCGTCGCGGTGACCCCG
>NZ_DDHH01000170.1:498-10212 GCF_002338015.1 Rhizobium sp. UBA1881 | reverse complement strand
GAGAATGTGCGCGACCATGCCCTTACCGGGATGAACGTTGTATGAACTTGCCATTCATATTTGAGCCCGCCTCGGCGAACCGGCGGGCTTAATGGCGGTCAATCCCTAGTTGCCCCCGCAGTTCTGAGTCAACCTACGTCCTTGAACGTTACGGCTTGCTTCGGGCGGAATGCCCCAACAGCTCTACACACAGCTTCGCATCGAACTCAAAACCGGTTTCCGCGTTTTATGTGCAGAAAACCTCTTTAGCCGGAGAGAGACCATGAGGCTCGTGCAATTCACCTTGATTGGACAAGCTGCCATGCCTGTCTTTATCAATCCCGATCAGGTTGTGTCTTTGGTTGCGTTACCTGATCGAACGCAGATCATCACGACGGGGAGTGCTGCTCACGCCGCGTCGATCGTCTATGATGTTACCGAACTAGCTGGGGAGGTCGTTCGATTATTGACGACCAATCCCGTTGTTGCAGCACCGGGACGTGCTTGAAAAGTCCGGGCGTCCAGACAGCGAGGTGTGACCCGCTTTTGCGCTCAAGGCCAAGATACCGCTTGCGTTCTCTCCTGCGCTGGTAGGTAATGAGCTATTATAGCAAACAGGAGGAATTAATGGCCAAGGGTCAAGCGAAGAGCAACAAAGAAGTCCGTAAACCCAAGAAGGACAAGGCCGCTCCTGCCGCTGCGCCTGCTACCCTTGGAGCCAGGGCCGTAGAGTCGAGCAAACAGAAGAAACCCTGAACAACCTCGGCCTCCTCGATATGATCTGGGAGGCCTCTGCCTCACTCTGGACTGGGATGACTGATAGCGCTATTTCTCTGAACAAGGAAAGCCAATGAATTCCGACATGATCCGTGACCGCCTGGTGGCGGTGCTGGTCGAAACTCTCGCGATCGATGCTGGCGAAATCAGCGACGCCACGCTCTTAAGCGACATCTCCGACGACTCCCTTGAGATCACTGAGGCCGTCATGGAAATTGAAGCCGCTTTCAAGGTCGAGATACCCGATGATGTGGCAGAAAACCTCGGTACGGTCGGCGAGATAATAGCTTATCTGGCTGCTCACGAGAAAGAACCCTGAGGCAGCCCGCCACTGAAACGAAAAAGACCGCCCGGAAGCGGTCTTGGGTGTTGATCGCTATATGCAAATCACCACAATAATCACTTCATACCGCGCAAGGTTTAACTCGGAAACACCACCGAATGCTATTTCGATGGTGTTTTTCGCTTCTGCAAGCCCCAATGCACGGCCAAATCCTCTAAGGCGTCTTTGAGGTAGTCGGCGAGCGTATGTCGGGCGCACTTTGAGGTGCCGATCTCGGCTATGGTGCGACCCCAGCCTGCTGCCGACGGCTGAGCAGGTCGCGGCATCCTTAGAGCTGGATGCGGGCGTCGATCTGCCGGTCTGAGATAGGCTCACGCGCGCCGCCGCCGTCTACAGGCTCCCGACTGTAGTCGAACGACCCCGCTCCAGACCCGCCGAGCGCCTATTCTCGTTCCCTCGTATCGAGCCGCCGCTCATTATTGAAATTTCGGGTGCGGACCCCGCGAGGATCACGTCCATGGCGATCATCTTGTTGATGTGCTGAGACCGGCCGATGTCGACGCAGGCTTGCACCCCACTCGGCGTGTGCGTGACCCTCACGCCGGAGCAGGTCTCGACATGCTGACCGCCCCGACTGTGAATGCCGGGAATGGGCCATACCTCGATCTTGATCTGGTCGGCCGGGATGTCGCAGCGAAGACAGCTCGGCTGCGCGAACTGCGTTTGCAGATGGAGGCCAATGCAACCGCTGGGCCTCTTGAAAAGCGCAGGAAGACTTAGACATAAGGATACTGTTATATATCTACATCGGCCTGTAATTGCGTGTCCAGTTCGGCGGCACGTTTTGAAGCGCGTACGCCACAGCCGTCCAACTGGATCAGAGGTCCGCTGCGCTTTGATGACGTCGCATCGGAGCGATGGTTTTCGTTGAGTGCCGCGGGATTCGCGCGCCGAGTTTTCCAATCATCGGAAATCTTCTATCGCACGTGAACCGCTACCTCGTCCGCGGTTCTGAGAACATGAATTGCGACAGTGATGCCACCGCCGCAAGGAAGCTGCAAATCGAAGAACGGCGAGCCTTTACCCAGTAGCAGCGTGCGTTCACCCGCCGCCGCGATCGCCTTCCTGGCTTCCGTCGCGACCCCCGCCTCGACGCATCCACCGGAGAGATAGCCGCAGTATCCGCCATCCTCGCGGATCGCCATTTGCGCGCCAAGACGCCGGGCTGCCCGGCCACCTATTTCCACGAGGGTGGCCAACGCGGCGCGATGCCCCTGAGCGATGGCGTCCACCACACCGCAGGACATCGGCCGGCTGGTCCGTAGTCAGAAGTCGCACGAGCGCGTTGACGTCGTTGTCGATGACATTGAGCACTGGCCGAACTCCAGGCTAAGGGATTGCGTTCGGTTTCATACCAGCCCGGAATTCACCTGATCTTGTATAAACTTAACAGAACCTGCAGGCGCTCGACCGCTAGTGAAGCACCCTGGCTTCAGGTCGAGAAACTCCATCGCCATCTTCGTCCTCGTCGACATCAGCCGACTGGTTGTATTTGTTAGAGAGCGCGGCCACGTAGCTGATCCCCTGCTCAAGCAGTATCTCTGTCGCCTTGAGGTCGGCTGAGTGAACCCCGCATCCCCGGAGCGTACGAGCCAGGTAGTTGGCGTTTCCGGCCGATACCTTATCGCCCCGGTCCTCGGCATCTTCGGCCAAGTCATCCAGTGTCTGCGCCACCAAAGATATCATGCTCGACCGCTCGTGCCGCGTCATCTCATTGAGCGTTCTCGCTGTCATCGTATTCCCTCCATTGGCTGGCATGGCCGTAACTCGGCAAAGGGGGCGGCTCAGAAAAGTCTATTGAGGTCAGGAGCAAGACTGAGTTGCCCGGTAGCACGTAGGTAACTTCCAAGAACAGGCGAAACAAGGCGTTAAGCTATGCGTTTCACGTATTGCTGAAATACGACTTCACGGCTTGTAGGGGTAGTCTGCAAATCTAGGCGGAAGAGGTCAGTGTCTGATGCCAGCGGGATACCAATGCCCGGCGCGCCGGGGTTTCGATGCATTCGTAGCTGATCCAGGCGATCAGCAGGGCGGCGACGAGTGCCGCCGGCACGACGATGTAAAGCGGCAGCGTTGACGACAGCGCATTGCCCATCAAGAACATCACCGGCACGTGAAAGAGATAGAGCGAGAAGCTGATCTTGCCGAGAAAGCGCATCGGCGCGACGGCGAAGACGGCTGCTGAAATCCGATGCTCCTGCGCCACCAATAGAACGGCGAGCGCGCCCGCGAAGGCGGGTGCCAGTCCCCAGGCATTGTCCGCGTTGGGAAACAAGTGGTTCGAGATCAGGATGAAGAAAGGCAACGTCAGCGCCATCACTCCCGTCGCAGTGTTCTGTAAGTGGTCGCTCAGCAACGGTTGAAGTCTTCCGACCGCAGCGCCGAAGAGGAAGAAAGCGAGTTTGGAAACAAGCATGATGCCTGGACCTGGGAACCCGACGAGCGCATCGACCGCAAGATAAGCGGCGAGCATGACGCCGATTGCCTGGTATCGCCTCATGTCGCTCAAGAAGAGCCAGATCACCGGGAAGAGAAGGTAGAACTGTATCTCCGGCGGGACCGACCACAGGACTCCGTTGGAGCCGAGGAGCACGACGTGGCGCAGGATTTCCTTGCCCCCATGGATCGGGTTGATGAAATCGAAGCCCGGAATACTCGATAGAGCCGCGACGGCTAGCACAGCCACCAAATAGACCGGATAGATGCGCGAGAAGCGGCTGACCAGGAAGTCGGCCACCGCCTTGCGGCTGATCGGCCGATCACCATACAGATAAGCCATCAGGAAGCCGCTGAGGGCGAAGAAGATGGCCACCGCCCGGCCGCCGACGCCTGTTATCATGAAGGGCGCGAGCGAGGGGAAGATTTGATAGAGGTGCGAGAAGACTACTGCCGCGGCGGCCATGCCGCGCAAGCCGTCGAGACTGGCTATGTGCTTCTCTTCCTGCATCGATGGCACCTTGGCCTGATGGCTTATCGAATCATGGTTCCACAGCGTAAATCTACGGCCTTTGCAGACCTCTTTTCAAACGATCATTCCAAGCGCATTTCATGTCCTGAGATGGCGTGTTAGGACGCTCGTGAGCAATCTGGGGCCAAATGAGCGACCAACTTTCCGCACTTTGCCTGTTTGTCCGTGTCGCGGCGACGGGAAGCTATTCACAGGCCGCCGGCGAACATAACCTTACCCAGCCGATGGCCTTCCGGACGATTGCGTTGCTCGAAGAACCTTGCCTAGGCGGTCATCCGAAGCTCGCTTCTCGCAGTCAGCTCGCCGACTTTTGCGGCGATAACGTCAAGCCCGTAGGGCTTTGGGATAAAATGGCGTCGTTTGGTAACTCGTCGGCGGATAACCGATGTCCACCCGATGCAATGATGACTGGCACGTCCATGTGAGTGGACGAAATCATCCATGCTAGATCAAGACCGCTCAGTCCTCCGGGCATGTCCACGTCCGTGACGACCGCGTCGACCTTACGCTGTCCCAGGACGGCCACGGCCTCCAGGACGTTTCCAGCTTCGACGACGTCATAGCCCTCGTCGGCCAAGGTGTCGGCAAGTAGCATTCTGATCAGAAACTCGTCTTCGACGATGAGAACCGTACGCTGATACATGGCAGTCTCCTTCGTGGTCACGAGATGAACTCGCTTTTCCAAGTTTCGATCGCCCCTCGGCACCGAATATTTGCTAACATATTTAATAAAATGCGAATGATCGGGGATTATCTAGATCGACGGGCACAGACGGATGACCGGTCCCGAGTCGACAGGTGCTAACCCCGCGTTCCTCGCCTCGACCAGACGATGCCTGCTCAAACCTCCAGCCGCCGAAAGAACCGCTTGGGAGACATCTGCAGGGTGACTAGCAGGCATTATCTCCAGTTCTCGACCGCTCGCATCCCATTCGGAGGATAGGCGTAGCGTTCGACGATCTCACATCCACTAACGCAGCCTTCCTGACCCAGAAGATCGTGTAAGGCAAGCCGAGGAAAGATGATCTGGTGATCGGAAACCCCAATTGTGCGAAGCCCGAATGAACATCTCGCCTCAGGATCTAGAAAGGCCTTCGAAAGACCAGTGCGATGATCTCTCGTCAGGCGGGCATCTCGGCGAGACAGATCATCAGACCCGGCGATCCGACACCAATCCCTTTCCGCACGCCTGCGACGATCGAAATCGACATCCGGCTGGGATAGAGGGGGGTTGGACGACTCGTACGGGAAGATCATTCCTCTCTGTAAATTCGCTCTTCACGATGCCCGACGACGACGAACACTGGATGCATCCCGATCCGACGACAAGAAGTGTCGACCAGCGAACCATTGAGACACCATCGAATTCTACAGGGAGCTTTTGGGCGCCTCTGGTGCGGCTCGAAAACTCCCACGGCAAGAACGATCGCGGCGATCAGGGGCAGCGACGTCATTCATAGGCGGCAAGTCTTGAGGCGGCGACGTCAGCCAGTATGGACAGGGCTAGCGACGTCGAATCCTTGGTCGGCCCGAACATTCCGATCGGGGCCTTTATGCGGTCTATCTGGCCGTCGACAAATCCCGCAAGTCTCAGACGCTCGACGCGACTTCGATGCGTGCGTGTGCTGCCGAGCGCGCCTATGTAGAACGCACTCGATTGCAACGCCATGCCAAGGGTTCGCTCTTCGGCGTCCAGGTCGTGATGCAATAGTACCACCGCCGTATGCTGATCAAGAACTGAAGGGTGGAGATCGCCGCCAGATCCTCCCAGGACCACGACGTTATGTCCGGCCGCTTCGGCAATCCGTTCCAGCGCGACCGCCTCGGAAGACTGCCCCGAAATGACGACGCGTATCCGCGGCCGGTAGACCGTTTCGAAGCTCCCGTTTCCCCACCCGCATCGCAAAGGCGGCGCGATGCTATTGATCGCTTCCTGGGTCGGTGAATATGAAAGCCCGGCCGTCCGACGCTCCCGCACCGCGGTGACGACGGCTTCCAAATTCTCGACGTCGACGTCGCGCAGGATATGAATGGCGATCATGATGCCGCCTCCACAAGGAAGGACGACATCGAAAAAGGGCGAGCCGTCGCCGAAGTAAACGGTTCGATCGCGGCCCGCCTCCATAGCCAGCAGCGCCTCAGAAGCGACCGCCGCCTCGACGCATCCGCCGGAGACGTAGCCGACGAAGCTGCCATCGGCCGCAATGGCGAGATGCGAACCAAGGGCGCGGGCCGCGCCGCCGCGGATATCGACAAGGGTTGCGAGCGTCGCCCCGCCGTTCTTGAAGGATGCGATGGCATACTGCAGAATGTCCAAAGGGTCGTCGCTGGTGGACGACCGCTTCGGCACATTCAGCTCCATCGTGTTCAGCATCAGGTTCATGCGTCTTGTCCTCTTGAAACCATCATGCGACCTCTGGAAGCCCACTGATGAGCTTGTCGAGGGTCATTGGATAGTTCCGGAGACGGATGCCAGTTGCGTTATGGATCGCGTTGGCAATCGCGGCCGAGACTCCACACAATCCTAACTCGCCAATCCCCTTTGCTTTCATCGGCGAGGAAATGGGATCGGTCTCGTCCATGAAGACGACCTCCTGATGCGGAATGTCGGCGTGCACCGGCACCTCGTATCCGGCAAGGTCGTGGTTGACGAAGAAGCCACGGCGGCTGTCAACGGCGAGCTCTTCGGTGAGCGCGAGCCCCGCTCCCATCGTCATGGCACCGATCACCTGGCTTCGGGCCGTGATCGGGTTGAGGATCCGCCCGGCCGCGCATACCGCGAGCATGCGGCGAATACGGGTTTCACCGGTCGCTACATCGACGCCGACCTCGACGAAGTGCGCGCCGAAGGTCGACTGCTGATGGCTGTCGGAAAGCTTCTCCCATTCGACCTTGTCCTCGGCCACAAGTCCTTCGGCGCCTGCTACTGAGGCAAGGGGAACCGAGCGAGTGCCTGAGCGAACCTGACCATCTTCGAAGACGACGTCACGCTCGTTGAAACCGAGTTTCTGCACGATAGCCTCGCGGAGCTTGACACAAGCGGCATAGACGCCCGTAGTCGAACAGTTGGCGCCGAACTGGCCACCGGAGCCCGCCGATACGGGGAAGCGGGAGTCTCCGAGTTGGACCGCGACCTTGTCGATTGGCAGTCCCATCATCTCTGCTGCGGTCTGCGCGATAATCGTATAGCTGCCCGTTCCAATATCCGTCATGTCAGTCTCGACGGTAACGACGCCTTCGTTGTCAAGGCGGACCCGCGCACCCGACGGGATCAGCAGATTGTTACGGAAAGCGGCGGCAACACCGAGGCCGACCAGCCAGTTTCCTTCGCGACGCGATGCGGGGCGAGTTCGGTCATCCCAGCCGAAACGCTCCGCTCCGAGCTTGAGGCAACCTACGAAGTCGCGATGCGAAAATGGACGCTCTGGTTTTTCGGGATCGACTTGGGTGTCGTTCAGGATACGAAACTGCACGGGGTCGATGCCGAGCTTTTCCGCCATCTCGTCCATCGCTATCTCAAGCGCCATCAGCCCCGGCGCCTCTCCCGGCGCACGCATGGCGTTGCCTTCGGGAAGATGGAGCGTTGCCAGCCGCATCGCGGTCATCCGGTTCTCGCCCGCATAGAGAAGCCGCGTTTGCATCGCCGCCGTTTCGAGCTGACCATCGGGCTGGTCGCCCGACCAGCTTTCGTGAGCGATCGCCGTGATCTTGCCGTCACGGCTGGCGCCGATCCGAATTCGCTGAATGGTCGCCGGACGGTGCGTCGTGTTGTTGACCAGAAACGGCCTCGGCAGTGCCACCTTGACGGGACGCTTGGCGGTCTTTGCTCCAAAAGCCGCAAGGACTGCGTCGGCACGGAGAAAGAGCTTGCCTCCAAAGCCCCCGCCGATGAAAGGAGACATGAGGTGGATCTTCTCCTTGTCGACGCCAAGCGTCGTCGCGAGGTCAGAGCGCCACCAATCGATCATCTGGCTTGATGTCCAAACGGTCAGCTCGTCGCCGTCCCAAGCGGCAATGGACGCATGCGGTTCCATCATCGAATGCGACTGATCCGGGGTGGTATAGGTCTCGTCCAACGTCACCTCGGCAGACTTGAACGCCCCCTCGAAATCGCCGACAGCGGTGTCTGGCGGCGCGCCGCCGGCATCCTTCGGCTTCACTGCCGTGTCCTTCGCATCGGCGAGGTTATAGACGCCCTCTTCCTCAGCGTAGTCGACCTTCACGAGAGCGGCGGCGGCGCGGGCTTGCTCGAACGTCTCGGCCACGACCACCGCAATCGCCTGATGATAATGCACGATCTCATCGCCACCGAAAAGTTTTGCGGTATTGAACTTGCCCTTTTCCCGCTTGCCGACATCTAGCGTCGTGACCACGGCAAGAACGCCGGGTGCACGCTTTGCGGCGTCGACATTCATTGACGAAATCCGGCCTTTGGCGATCGTAGAACCTACGGGATAGCCGTAGGCATACGGCATGTTGGGATCATGCCACTCGTAGGCATACATCGCCCGGCCCGTCGTCTTGAGCTGGCCGTCAATGCGATGGATCGGCTGGCCGACCACCTTGAGCTGGTCGATCGGATTGGTGGTTGCTGGGGTGTCGAACTTCATGACGGTCAGCCTCTGGCTTCGGCGATCACTGCGCCGAGCGTACGCTCGACGAGATCGACCTTGAATTTGTTCTGCTCGGTCGGACGGGCATCGGCAAGGAGAGCTCCCGCGGCGGCTTTCGCCCCTTTGGTAAGCTCGGTGTCGGCGGCTTCGACGCGCCATGGTTTGTGCGCGACACCACCGACTGCCACTCGACCCGTTCCGTCCGGCTGAATCACGGCTCCGACGGAGACAAGGGCGAACGCGTAGGACGCCCGGTCACGGACCTTGCGATAGATATGCGTGCCGCCAATCGGGGGCGGAAGCACGACCGAAACAATGATCTCGCCCTTTTCCAGGGCTGTTTCGATTTCAGGCGTGTCGCCCGGCAGGCGATGGAAATCGGCGATCTGGATCGAGCGGCGGCTCCCGTCCGGCTTGACGGTCTCGACAACTGCATCGAGTGCCCGCATGGCAATCGCCATGTCGCTTGGATGCGTCGCGATGCAGGCGTCGCTGACCCCGACTACGGCATGCTGACGACTGAAGCCCCCAATGGCGGAACAGCCGCTTCCGGGCACCCGTTTGTTGCAGGGTTGTGCCGTATCATAGAAATACGGACAGCGCGTGCGTTGAAGCAGATTTCCCGCGGTCGTCGCCTTGTTACGAAGCTGGCCGGAAGCGCCTGCCAGCAAGGCTCGCGACAAGAGCGCGTAATCACGCCGGACGGTTGCGTCCGCTGCGAGGTCAGTGTTGCGGACCAGCGCTCCGATCCGAAGACCACCCTCTGCCGTCTTCTCAATCTTGTCTAGGCCCAGGCCATTGACATCAATCAAATGCGTCGGCGTTTCGATCTCAAGCTTCATGAGATCGAGAAGATTTGTGCCTCCAGCGATGAACTTTGCATCGGAGCGCGACACGGCAGCTTTCGCTGCAGCCTCGATCGAGGAGGCTTTTTCGTAGGTGAAGGCTTTCATGGTTTCGTCCCCGCGACTTCGACGATGGCCTCGACGATGTTGGAATAGGCTCCGCAGCGACAGATGTTGCCGCTCATGCGT
>NZ_DDHH01000170.1:0-323 GCF_002338015.1 Rhizobium sp. UBA1881 | reverse complement strand
GCCGCTCATGCGTTCGCGGATTTCAGCCTCGCTGAGTAGCGTCTGTGCATTCAGGTCGCCGGTGACGTGGCTCGGGATGTTCGCCTTGATTTCTTCGAGCACAGCCACCGAGGAACAGATCTGTCCAGGCGTACAGTATCCGCACTGGAAGCCATCGTGCTTGACGAAGGCAGCCTGCATGGGATGCAGCCTGCCAGGCTGGCCTAAGCCTTCGATGGTCGTCACTTCGTCGCCGCCGTGCATGACGGCGAAAGAAAGACATGAGTTGATGCGGCGTCCATCGACCAAGACCGTGCACGCTCCACATTGGCCGTGATCGCATC
>NZ_DDHH01000166.1:22173-59190 GCF_002338015.1 Rhizobium sp. UBA1881 | reverse complement strand
TTAACGAGTCCTGAGCCTAGCGATTGCCGGGAACGTTTTATCTGCCAAGCCATTTTCGAAATCGAGATAGGGCATGTGGGATAGGACGTGGATGGCTACGTGAAAGGCTTTTCCATTTTCCACCATCGCCGACAACATGGCAGCCTATCGCCGTACCTGTCCGAAGCTAAAAATACGAGTAGGGCACATGACCGAAGATTTGGCCAAGGTGTACGTGGATCGCCTACTGCGCGAAGGGTTTGCCATCGACATCATTGGTGAGAACACGATCGTCATTGTCGATCCTGTCAACGTCGGCGAGCTCTTTGGCGCGCGTGACACGGGGCGTGAAGCGAACCCGAGCGTACATAAGGACGCGATAATCTCCTATCTTAGAAAACTGCACCGAATTGTTTGAACTAGAGCCCGTGTCGTCCAGTTTAGCTAAGTCGGTTTGCGAAATCAGTGTCGATGGGACTAACGTTCTGATACTGCCTGTTTTTCAGCGCAATTCTCCCATAGCACCCGTTCTTGCCTTAGTCGAATGGATAGGGCTTGGCGTGCCTCTCAGCGAGCCCAGCAGCCGTCAGCCGGCACATCGGGACCTGTAAGTCGTCGCTGACGTCGACCAGTCCAGCCTCGGATGCAAGGTTGACCGTCTTCCGCCCCACGCCGGGTGGTAGTTGTTTGAACTCGTGTTCGTTCAGGTTACGCAACAACAGGGCGAGGCGCACGGACGGGCCGTAATTCGTCATGCGAAAATCTCTCGATCTCTCCAGTGGGCGGTGGGGAGAACGGAGAGCGCTCCCCACCAATCCAGCTGCTATAGAAGAAGCGCAGATGAGATCGCCTCGCAGCTACTTCGCAAACGGTCCAGTCCGTTGTCTGTTCCAAGGAGAGGTGTGGGGAGCCAACCAGCGTTTAGCGACTTTAGGCTCTCCACTGCCGAGCAAGACGTTGGGAGACCATCTCGGCGGAGAAGCGCAGGGGTGAGCGCAATAAGTTCCGAGTGCTGCTTTAGCAGACCGCTTCTGTTCTCTCGACGTTCTTGCCCTGTCTCAAACAACCCCAAAAAGGGCCGACCTCTCTGGCTGAAGTCCTGCAATCGTTGCGCGGTCAAATATGCCGCGTGCTCTGCGCGAGTTCCGCGAACGCGTCATAAACGGCACGGAACCGGAAGATGGAAAAGGCACATCGCAAAAGGAACAGCAGACTGCTCTCGCAACGTTTTGGAATCCCGCGCGTTTTATGTCCTCAACCGAGGAGAAAACGATGTCCAAACGAGAACTCATCGATACCGGAACTGACAAGCGTTATGTCCGTCGCGACGAAGAAGGAAAATTCAAAGAATCCACCGACGTCGGCCGTTCGCTTTCCGCAGACAAGCGCCACAAGTCACAGACCGAAGCGAAGCGCGGCGAAGGCGACCGCGGCGACCATCACGCGAAGCATTGATGACCGATCCCTCATTTCTTGAGATGCAGCCGGCGGAGCGGCAGGCCGTTCTCAAACGGCTGGCCGTGACGCTGGCGCGAAACGCGGCATGGGCGGCGGAGCAGGGAGACGACACCCTCGAAATGGTGATGCGATCGGTCGGAACTGCGTTACTGTCGGTCGCTGGTGAACTTGCCCGCACCGACCTTGGCCTAGCTGAGGATATTGCTAGCCGCGCCGTCGTTCTCATCACCACGTTTCACCTGAGGCACCCGCAGTACCCGGTCGGGCCAACGCTGCACTAGCCCTTTTATGACGGGTCTGCCAGACATCGATTGCCGCGTGAGCAATTACGGCACACATTTCAGATAAGACCGCATTGATAAGGCGTGGCTCGTTCACGGCGCACCTAATCGGTCAAATTGCCTGCAGCACAGAAGTACTTGCCGATGGGCGAACACGTGCTGTTTGCTCCCCGCTTTTGGCTTCAAAGATCGATAAATCAATAACGTAGTCCCCAGACTTACTCAATTGATCGAGGATTGTCGCGGCCAAGCGCACGGCGCAGACAGGATTGATCGCTAGGTCGAATGTCTCGTCGCTGGTCAAAACCAAGCGCGTCAAGAGATTGCCGCCGTCTAGCGGCGCGAACATGCGGAAGCTCTCAGCTTCGAGGAATACATCGGCGGCTTTGTCGAGGGAGGGGACGCGTTGCGCAAATCGGGTAGAGAGGCCGGCTTTTTCTTCTGGTGTCATCGGATTTGTAGGTTTCCTCGAGCTGTTTTTCTCTGCTGGTCCTAACGACGAATTGCGGATCGCGTAAGGCCTATTGGCAGGCGATACGACGAGAAGGCTGCGATGGCGCGGCCCAATGGCGAAGTCGCCACATGTTACCAGAGCCACTTTTCTTTCGAGCCTGCCGTTGCCGCGATAGGACTGATCGTGATCGGAAGTGGGCTGCATTCGACCCGTATAGCCGGGCGGCGCTTGGTGCTGCTTGGGGTAGGGCGGATTGGAAATCTGTCATCGGTCATGGAAGCCTCCATGCTTGATCCCGGCTAAACAGGCACGCGCGGTAACGGTTCATAACAAACGCCTGATAGCGGCGGGTAGACCGGGCCAGGCAGCTCGAGCCTGCCGAGGAGAACGCCATTCCGTAGCGATGCCCTTGAGAACCAAGTTGCTATATTGCCGGGAAGCATTACCAATGCCAGGACCGACCTAGAAGGAGCGCAAATGTCAAAGACAAGACTATTTTCACCCGTTGGTGTTGGTTCTCTAAAGCTTCGCAACCGCATCGTCATTGCACCGATGTGCCAATACTCTGCGGTCGAGGGCGAAATGACTGACTGGCATCAAATCCATTTGGGCAACCTCGCACTATCGGGGGCGGGCATTTTGACTATCGAGGCGACGGCGGTCTCGCCGGAGGGAAGGATTTCATACGGCGACGTCGGTCTCTACTCGGACGGTTGCCAGGCGGCGATGGCCCGTGTGCTAGCCAGCGTACGCAGGTGGTCCGACATTCCGATCGCCGTCCAGCTCGGTCATGCCGGCCGCAAAGCATCGACCGAAAAGCCGTGGCTCGGCGGCCAACAGATCAGCCCGGGCAGTGACAACGGTTGGAAGACGGTCGCGCCAAGCGCCATCCCGTTCAAGGACGAGTACGATCACCCGGAAAGCCTCCACAAGGAAGGCCTTTCGCGCGTCAGAAACGCGTTCGTCGACGCCACGCTAAGAGCTGCTGCTTTGGGTATCGACGCAGTACAGCTTCACGGTGCACACGGCTACCTTCTCCATCAATTCCTGTCGCCTCTGTCCAACAGGCGCGCCGACGAGTATGGCGGTTCTCTCGAAAATAGAATGCGGTTCCCGCTGGAAGTGTTCGATGCGGTTCGGGAGGCGTTCCCTTCCGACAAGCCTGTGACAATGCGAGTGTCGGCAACCGATTGGGCAGAAGGCGGCTGGGACACCGATCAGACGGTCGTGTTCGCGAAGGCGCTTGAGGCGAGAGGCTGTTCGGCGATCCACGTTTCTACAGGCGGGCTCGCGTCACATCAACAAATCGCTCTCGGGCCGAACTATCAGGTACCGTTCGCTCGTGCCGTCAAGCAGGCCGTCGACATTCCGGTCATCGCTGTCGGTCTGATCACAGAGTTTGAGCAAGCGGAAGGTATTCTGACGACCGGCGACGCTGACCTTGTCGCTATCGCGCGGGCAGTTCTGTATGATCCGCGTTGGCCATGGCATGCCGCGGCCCACTTCGGCGAAACGGTGCAAGCGCCTGATCAATATCTCAGGTGCCAGCCAAGGCAGTATCGGGACCTATTCGGTTCGCCTGTCAGGTGATGCTTCAGCAAAACACGATCCAGGCAGCCGGAACTCTTGAAAATCTCATCCGGAGGCTTGCGAGGCTCACGAACCGAAATCCCGACGTCGCGATGCGCGTCTTGCATTGGAGCTGAAGATGGCCTCGTTCGCTAGTGAACGCGATAAAAGTAGATGCCCAACTCATCCAGGCTTGCTCCTTCGCGAAGACATTCTTCCACCGCTTGGCAGGCCCAAGGCGGAGATCGCCAAGTGGCTGGGTGTGTCTCGGCAGTACCTCTCTCAAATTCTCTGCGAGGATCGCCCTGTCAGCGCGGGCATGGCCGTTCGGTTCGGCAAGATGTTCGGTAACGAGCCGATGATGTGGTTGAGAATGCAAGCCGCGCATGATGCGTGGCATGCCGCTCGTAAACTGAGGTTTCGGGAATTCCGACGCTATGGGGCTCTTAGGACGCCGTGGCGATGGGCCATCAAGCCTGCGATTGGTCCAACGCGTTGTAGGCGACTGGCGACTTGACGTCGGAAAGAGTTCTAGACCCGCTGCGATCGCAAAGCGACACACTGACGGCTAGTGTCCGAACGACATCATAAATGGCGTCAGCGCGGTGAGCCGCCTGGACCAAAGCCGGTTAGCGGCTGATTTTCCATTGGTGGTCTTCAGCCGGGCAGGCGACGCCATTCAGGCTTGAACTCCCGCTGATCGTCTGGTGTGTCGTGAGGAATTGCTTGCAGCCTTGGCCGCCATCGGCGGTCGGTGCAATCTGCTGAATGACGCCAGCGCTTCCAGTTGCCGGATTTGCCCAGGCCAAAGGCTGCAGTCCAACGTCGGAACGGCCGACTGTCTCGGCGATGACAGCTTGGTCGGTCTGGGGTGCAGTCTTAAGCTGAGTGGTGGAGGCCGTCACGAGAGGTTCTGTCGTCGAGCAAGCGGTCAGCAGCAGCATCGACGGGACACTAAGACGACGCCATACACGAAGCATACTCTCTCCATTTATAATCGCACTGTCTTAGGACGATAGCGACCAACCCGTTACCTAAGGGTTACGGAGACGTAAATGCGGCGCACCCTTAAGCCAGGCATCCAGCTTGAGCCGAGCGCTTGACCCTTGTTAGCGTGGGGCGGACTGATGAACTCGTTTTGTCGGCAATTCGTCAAGCTGCATTCCTTCTGTGGCTGCCAGGGTGGCCACGGCTGCGCCGATGGTCTGATGTTTCCTCAGACTGAAGTCGGAGGTTTGGATTTTTTTGGAACGCACAAGCGTGGCAAGCATTCAATCGCGGTGCAATAACCCGAGGTAACGCCCAATGAAGAAAATCATTCTTGCTGTCGCTCTCGCTCTTTCATCCATCGCGGCCGTCCCAGCGGCTTCCTACGCGGACACCGTCATCATTCGCACTGATGACGGTCCTAGCCCGCATCGCGGATGGGACGGTGGACACCACCGTGGCTGGGATAATGATCGAAGAGCACGCATGGTAAGTGAAGACTATCGTCGCCACCCGTCTTGCTTCACGAAAAGGGTTGTGACCTATCGCGATGGTGAGCGCGTTTCGCGGACGACGAAGGTCTGCCGCTGATTGAAGCCAGATTGGCGTCACGGAGCCGGAGAGTGTTCTACTGTCCGGCTCCTGTCGTTTGAACTTATCTCCGCTCATCGTCTCGTCTCCAGTATTAGCGCGTACAGCAGAGCAGGGTGGCAACGCGGGTTTCGATGGGCGATCGGGCTTCGATCGGTTGGGGAAAGCCGACGCTTCGAATGGACTGCTCCGGGCCCGGTGATGCCGAGGTGCCTCTTGCGAACGGCTGCCAATTTGGCATCTCGGCCACGTCGAGTGCGGTCTGTTCCACATGGCATTTGGGGATAGGCTAGCCGCAAAGGTGGCAGCTATCATCCCGGTCGAAAATGCTGGCTCTTACGCGCGGTGGGGCGCGGGTTTCATCGGTTGGTCCAATCCATTCGTCAATGCTCCGCATCGGCAAGCCTCCCAAGTGGAACCTTATGTTTGTAAGCAGGTTGACCTCGCGACAAACAAGGAGCCGAACGATGACCGATCCAAGAGAGAGCCCAGACAACGAACCAATGCCGTCGCCGACGTGGAAGCCAAGCCCACCGGAGATGGAGCTTGAGCCAATCCCGGTCCCAGAACGTGCTGATGACACTCCGGTCACTGATGGTGCCGATCTCCCCAGCGATGGCTTGGTGCCCGCAGTTCCGAGCAGCGACGAAGAGAACATTGATGCGGATGAGGCTCTGCCGGACGAGGTGGAGGAAGGAATTCTCCTCGATGATCCCGAACGAGATAACAGCCGGTTTGACGAAGAAATGCCCAAGGACAGCCTCTGAGTAACGACGAGCGCTATGGAATGAAGAAGACCGAATTGAGCTGAGATTCGACAGTTGCGGGGAACTTGTCCTTATCCGGAGCCCGCCTGCTTCAATCACGGCTAAGGATGCGATCGTCCAGCCGGAGCGGATCAATACTCCCATTGCCGTCTTGCGCACGGCGGCGGCGGATTGCGCAGCCGGACTCCCCTTGATCCCATGCCCGCGCGCACACCGTTCCGCAGGAGCGTGCCAAGAGCCACCGCGATCTGACAGCGCTCGCCGCGTCATTGGCAGCTCAATCGGTACCGCTCAACCGACTGAGCCGACTAACGCTTCACATCGCCGGATTGTTTCGCGGTGAGTGATCGATCTTGCAGATCGGCATACCAGTCAGCGTACGGCGTGTTCCGGGCGAGGTAGCGATTGTAGTCGGGCGCGCCGTCGTCCCACCATGGAGGGCCCCGCTCGCCAAGCGCAACTTTCGCATCGTTAACTCTCGTACGGGCTTCCGCCGTCTCACAACTACCCACTTTTGCGTCGCGAACGGCCCGGCGCGCCAAAAGAGTTGTGGAATTCGGAACAAACCAAGAATATCGACTGGCGCTGCAAACGTGAAAGTCGTATCAAAGTCGATCTGGATAAGGACCGACCATGGCATTTCGATTCGTCCACACCGCAGATATACACCTCGACTCGCCGTTGAAATCGCTCGCCCTTTTGAATTCCGAGCTTTCAGAGCTCATTGGGTTGGCTACCCGACGCTCTTTCGTCCAAACAATTGATTTATGCCTGGAAGAGCGCGTGGACGCCCTGATCATCGCCGGCGACCTGTATGACGGCGAGCAGACCTCGATGAAGACCGCGCGGTTCCTCGCCGAGCAACTCGGTCGATTGCACCAAGCTGGTATCCGAACTTACATCATCCGCGGGAACCATGATGCTCTATCCAAGATCACCGCGCAGCTTGTCATGCCAGATTCGGTACGGGTTTTTGGAGAGGCAGCTGAAGTGGTGACGGTTGAGCGCTCGGCCAGTGATTTCGACGTCGCGATCCATGGAATGAGCTTCGCAAAACCTCACGCGCCCGAAAGCCTCCTCAGGCACTTTGCCCTTCCCACTCCCGATGCGGTCAATATTGGGATTATGCACACAAGCCTTAACGGCTCGCCTGGTCACGACCCGTATGCGCCCTGCAGCGTTGCCGAGCTCAAGCAAACAGGCTTTCAGTATTGGGCGCTCGGACATATTCACAAGCGTGCCATCTTCGAAGACAAGTCTTCTGCAATCGTAATGCCCGGAATACCGCAAGGGCGCGATATTAACGAGGACGGTTCGAAAACCGTGACGCTTGTAACCGTCAATGACGATCGCACGGTCGTCGTGGAAGAAAGAACGACAGCTGTTGCGCGGTTTGAGCGACTTCAAATTGACGTCTCGGACGCGGCCGATTGGGAGGACGTCGTCGCAATTTCTAAACAGAAGCTAGGTCAGCACGCTTCTGAGGTGTCGGCCCAACAGATCGTCACGCGCGTCGAGGTGATCGGGTCCAGCGAGCTTGCATGGCGCGTCCGTAGGGATGTTGATGTGCTTCGGACGGAGCTGGAAACCCATGGCTCACTCCTCGGTAACCTCTGGGTCGAAAAGGTCAAAGTATCGTCAGCGAGGCCCCGGCAGATTGCTGGGAATTTCGGACCTGTCGACGAGCTTGCGAACATCATTGAGCAAGAGATCCACGGTTCAGTCGACTTCAATACCGAGATGAAGGCGATCGCCGACGAGTTGCGGAGTCAACTGCCCACTGAGCTAAGGGGCATTTTCGGAAACGATCAGGAGGCGTTTGAAAGTCTCATGGCCAGGTCTGCCAACGAGGGCACGGCGCAGGTTCTTGCGCGGCTCCAGAACATCGGGGGTGAATGATTGCGCATCAATCGCCTCGACCTGACACGTTACGGTAAATTCACCGATGCCGTCTTCGATTTCGGCTCGCGTCCGGTTGGATCGCCCGACTTGCACGTCATCTATGGCCCGAACGAGGCGGGTAAATCCACAACATTCAATGCGATCCTCGATCTGATTTTCGGTATCGGGTATACGTCAAAGTTCGGTTTTCTGCACCCGTATTCGACAATGAGGATAGGCGGCAGTGTGAACACGGGCGGACGCGAGCGAGAATTCGTCCGGGTCAAGCGCCCGCAGAACAGTCTGCTCGATGGGGATGACCGAACGGTTGCCGACACGGAGATCCTCGCGGACCTTGGCGGAATAGACCGTGGCGCGTTTTCGACGATGTTCTCTCTTGACGAGAAGACGCTCGAAAGCGGTGGCGAAAGCATTCTGGCTAGTAAAGGCGATCTCGGCGAGCTGCTGTTCTCTGCAAGCGCTGGTCTTGCCGATTTAAGTCGCAGACTAGGCGAAATCAGAGCCGACGCAGATGGTTTTTACAAGTCCCGTGCGCGTAATACGCAGCTTGCCGAACTGAAAACTCGTCTCGCCGAACTTAAAAAGAAGCGCGAAGAACTCGATCTCCAGGCAAGCGACTTCACTCGGATGAAATCGGAACTGAGCGTCCATGAGGAAAGATATCGAGAAGCTCATGAACAGCTATCGGGGATCCAGACACGGTCGCATGAGATAAACCGCATCCTGCGAGCTCTTCCGACGATGACAAGGATAGTCAGTCAACGAAACGAGCTTGCGCTGTTGCCAATTGTGCCAGAGCCTCCGGGCTCCTGGAAGGATGAGCTCTCTGAGATTCGCAAGGAGACCATCGAACTCCGAGTGAAGATCGAAAGCGTTGCCCGTTCGATCGCCGACATCGAAAGCGGGATCCATGACATTCCGGACCCTGCTGAGGTTCTCGCTTTCGCGGGACGAGGGGAAGAGCTCTTGAAGACCCTCGAGCCGCGCTACGTCACGGCGCAGGTCGATATCCCGAAGCTCAAAGGACGGATTGCCGAACTTTCAGTGGAGGCGCTGCTTCGTCAGCTCGGAAAGCCTCTGGAGAAGGACCCTGCTAGCCTGGTTCTCGATGCGGCCACAGTCGGAAGATTTAGAAGCCTAATCAATTCAAGGTCGGGCGTTGATGCAAAGCTTGATAGTGCAGCCAAAGAGCTTGCCCGCACGGAGCGGGCGCTCTCGGAGGAGGATGGGACCTATGAGCGCTTCATCGAGTACCGGCAACCTGAAAGGCGTCGAGCCCTCGAGGCGCTGGCTGCGACAGTCAATGCCGTCTCGAAGACAGACGACGAAACGTCGCTGCGCCTACTCACCCGGCGACGAGATGCTGCTGCGAACACCCTATTAGAAAGCATGGCACAGCTAACGCCGTGGCGCGGCACGCCGGAAGAATTAGCTGCAATGTCGGTCCCATTGCAGGCCACGCTCGACAAGTGGAAGATCAAGCATTCAGAGGCGCGCGATGCCGCCAAAACCTCCGCTTTCGATATCGATCGACTACGGGGCGACCTTGGTCGTCTGGACGCGGAAATCGACGCTATCCGAGGGCGGTCCGGGGACATAGATGAGTCTTCCGCCGTCATCAGCAGGGCCGCGCGCGATGAAGCTTGGGTTTCGCACCGACAAGCGCTAACGGCGGATACCGCGCTCAGCTTCGAGCGAGCCATGAGAGCCGATGACCAGATAGTAGCACAGCGGCTCCTGCATTTCGCCGAGACAGGAAAGCTCGCGCAACTAGGCCTGACGCGCGCCGGGGTGGAAGCCGACCTTCGCACGGCAGGTGAGCGACTTTCAGCTGCGGAAAACGCGCTCGTTGCCTTGGCATCCGAGATGCTTGCTAGCTTCGCTGACGTAAGCGGGGCACAGGTTTTAACACGCGACCCTGGCGAGCTTCAGGAATGGATGCGCCGAAGGACCGCGGCACTGGCGGCCCGCGACGAGCTAGGCGGTATCGATCAGGAGATAGCCGACGTTCGAGATCGATCCTCCGCAGTGAAGGTACGGCTGGTCGCCGCGCTCCGAGCCGCGGAAATCAAGGTCGTAGACGTTGAAGATACGAGTTCGTTGGTTGCCGTAGCGGAGAACGAACTGGACCGCTTCAATTCGGCGATGGACCAGGCCGACCGACTTGAGCGCCTCAACGCGGATCGCATCGAAAGAACGAGGCTGCTCGACGATGCACGGGCGGCCGATGTGGAATGGAATGCAAAATGGGAAGCGGTGTGTGCAGGTTGCTGGCTCAAGGATGAACCTGCCGTCCCCGGCGTCGATGCCTTAAACGCGATCGTACCGCTTCTGGAAAAGCTGTCGTCAGCGATCGAAATGAAAGACAGCCTACTGGACCGTGTTCAGAAAATGGAGAAAGACGCCTCCGTTTTCGAACAGGCGGTCTTCGATCTTTGCGCGGCACTTTCCATAAGTCGTTCAGGATCGCTCAGCGACCTGACGTGGGCGATTGCCGAAAAGATCAAGGTCGCTGAACGTAGCAAAGAGCGGATCGAGAACATGACGGAAGCACTCCGTCAGGCTCGAGAGCAGGAAAAAGCCCTTTTCGTTTCCAGTGAGATTGTCTCGGGACGCATCGATGAGATGACCACGTTCTTCGGGTGCGCCACGATTGACGAAGTCGAAGCGCAGATCGATCTCTACTCCAGACGTCAGGCGGCGCAAACGGCACTTGCGAGCCTGGAACGCGAGCTTCTGGAGATCGCCGGCGCTCAGGACATCGTCCAAGTCGAAAAAAACCTGTCGAATGCTGACAGGGACGCTCTCGAGATCGAGCTGGAAGGCATGAAGCCAGACCTGGAGAGTCACGAGAAGGCCTGCCGCGACGCATTTCATGAAGTCTCAACACTCAGGAAGTCGCTGGACGCCGTCGGAGGCGATGCGGCGGTAGCTCAGATCGAAGAGCAGCGCCGAACCACCTTACTGGAGATCGAAGAGCGGGCAGGGAGCTACCTGGAGCTTCGTGTCGGTATCGCCGCTGCTGAGCAGGCGATCAAACTCTACAGAGATCGTCACCGCAGCGGAATGATGTCCAGAGCATCCGAGGCGTTCCGAACTATAAGCCGCGGGGCCTACACCGGGGTTGCCGCCCAGCCGGGGAAAGATGGAGAAGTCCTCATGGCCGTGTCGGCAAGCGGTGGCTCGATATCCGCCGACGCGCTATCCCGAGGCGCGCGGTTCCAGCTCTATTTGGCACTGAGGGTTGCGGGATATCACGAATTCATTGCTGAGCGCCCGGGCGTCCCTTTCATCGCCGACGACATCATGGAGACGTTCGACGACTTCCGTGCGGAGGAAGCTTTCAGGCTGTTCGCCGGGATGGCACAGCACGGCCAGGTGATCTACCTGACGCATCATCGGCACCTTACCGATATTGCACGCAAGGTTTGCCCGTCTGTTCGTATCTATGATTTTGACGCTATCAAGCGGGCGGCAGAGTTGGACGGAATAGCAGCGGAGTAAAGCTGAAGAGGGGCGGTCTGAGTACGTTGACCCACCATCGGAAAGGATCCGACCATTTGGCGAACATAGAGCCGGTGAAACGATGTCATTCTCTGAAGAGCAGTTTATCCAACAGGTAAATAGAAACGACACAAACCGTTGGCTTCTGGACGTTCTTCCCGATCTCCGACTGCCTCAGGGTACCTTGACAGCTGGCTGCTTGTTTCAAACCGTATGGAACATCAAGAGCGGGAACAAGCCAGAATGGGGGATCAAGGACTACGACGTGTTCTACTTTGATGCCAACGACCTATCGTGGGAAGCAGAAGACGCCGTCATCCAAACAGCGCGAGAAATGCTTGGTGATCTCGCTGATAAAGTCGAAATCAGAAACCAAGCCCGTGTTCACCTCTGGTATCCGCAAAAGTTCGGCTCGCCTTGCCCCCAGCTAAAGCGAGTTGAAGACGGGATTGACCGGTATCTTATCAAGTGCACCCAGTTCGGGATCAGCATCGGGAGTGGAAAGGTCTACGCTCCGGATGGGTTCAACGACATGTGGGATGGCATTCTGCGGATAAATCCAAACAATCCTTTGAGAATGCTATTCCTCAAAAAAAGCCAGGAGTACCGCGCTCGGTGGCCTTGGCTTAAACTTGTTCTTTGATCGTCAGTTTGGCGGAGGTCGAGCTTTGTCGCGGTTGCCATCAAACAGCGGGTCTCTCGGGTTTTCATGGCGGGCGTGCTTGTGCCAGACAGGCCATTATAATCGAAGATCTAATTGGTGAAATCGACAACGACAGTGCGGATTGACCGAATTTGCTAGTTCGGCGGATCGTGAGACGGGCAGGGGTGCCCGACGATCTCTCTGCGACGTGGCGAGAGGAAACGGCTCAACTACAATGCTTGTCGATAGCCCTCAATCACAAAGTGCTACTGGCATTGACGGCAGGGCTGGCCTCGAACGATTAGCGTCAAGTCGTCGCTTCACCGGAGAGGCCAAGATACCAAGCGATCGGTCAGCAGCTCGGTGGAGAGCATCTTCAGGCGTCGCTCCTACAGCCCACAAAGCTGTCCTGTTGAGGGTAGCCCAAGTTTAGCGGACGATAGAGTCGCGGCGAGCTGCAAACCAATTTACTCCTTTAACGGGAATCATCTATCAACGTCAGTGTTCATTGAGGAAGCGGAACATGGATGACGCATCATCGTCGGCAACGAACTTTCGGGTTGAATTGGAAGAGTGGTCAAAGACACGCGCTCGTTGGCAACGGCATGCGCTGTGGCTCTTGGCAACACAAGCCGAACCGCAAGAAACAGATGTAGACGCCGTGGTTGCTTGTCTTCTTAGGGAGGTTGGCCTTGTTGACTCGGGCGACGGCAATGAGGTTCTGTTTTCCATGGAGCATTTACGGGGCGTGGATCCCGGCAGTCTGCGTCTGCTAGGTGTCAGGGACGTTCAAAACATCAACCGTCTTAGGTCTGAAGGGATCCGGTTTTCTCCTGGCGGGCTGACGATTGTGTTTGGCGAGAACGGCAGCGGCAAAACCGGATTCACTCGACTGTTCAGAAAGGCATGCCGAACTCGAGTTGAGAAGACTGTTGATCTCGCTATTCTGAATAACGTCTACGGTCAAACAGATGGCGCAGCAGAGGCCACCTTCTTGTTCCACGATGGTTCGAATGAGATCGAGGTTCCGTGGACTGACACCGGTGGAAACGATGACCGGCTTTCCGCTATCAGTGTTTTCGACACCAAATCCGCGCAACTGTACGTCGATGAGGGCAATAAGCTTCGCTTCCTTCCGGCCGATCTCGATCTTCCGTTCAGGCTCAACGACTTGATCAAGACGGTCGAAGATCGCATTGCACCCGCTTCCGAAAAGAATGATGCAATTCTAGCGACATTGGGCAATCCCTTCACATCTCCTGGCGAGGATACTGGAGCGCGCACCTTTTATCGGGACCTGACCGCCAAGCATAGTGACGAGGCAATCGCGAATGCTTGCGAGTGGTCGGATACAAACGAGGAAGAACTATCGAGGCTGAAATATGCGCTCACCGCAGGACCCGAACAGAGCAAAGCGCATCGGCAGCATGCTTCAGCGGCCCGGACATTGGGCATTCGATGGAAGCAGCTTTCGGCCGCTCTTAGTGACCAGCGTCGTGGTGAACTACATGCTGCAGCGGACGAAGTGACCAAGTGTCGGGAAGCGCATGCCGCTACAATCGCGCTCGTTCAAGGACGCGACCCCCTTGGCGAAGTCGGAGGAGCGGCGTGGAGGGCAATGTGGGAAGCAGCTGCCACGTATGCCACATCAATTGACAATTTCAATGACTTCCCGAGTCACGGACCAATCGGAGAGGAGCACTCGGACCCGCTCTGCCCACTTTGCCAGCAGAGTACAACAGCTGTGTCGCATCGATTGCACCGTTTTGCGGGTTTTGTATCAGCTCAGTCCAGCAAATCCCTGAGGAAAGCAGAGTCGGATCTGGCCGCTATGAGGTTGGCACTGTCGCAAGAGCAAGTTATTTTGTCACCAGCTGAGAAGGTTCTTATCGAGAACGTCGGAGCGCACGACCCCGAAATCGTTAAGCGCGTGGCGGCTGCATGGGCGTTGGCATCTGAAGTCAAAGCTAACTGGACCGAATTTGATATCAATGCCCTTTGTGCTGGTGTAGGCCAAAATTCGCTCTCTGCCGACCTCGATGCAATCGCTAGTCGCTGGGAAGCCATGGCTAATGCAATCGACGACGTCCAGGATGACGCAGCGCGTGCGCAGTTCATGACCCAGTGCAGGGAACTGGAAGATCGACGAACTCTGGGTAAGTTCGCTGCCGAGATTGTTGCAAGACGGGACCTACTAAGAAAGAAGGCTGCTTACGATCTTGCAAAGACCGGGTGCCGACGAAATGAGGTTACCCGTAAAGCGAACGAATGGGTTGATACCTATCTCACTGAGAGGGCGAAAACCTTGTTCGAAAGAGAGGTCGAACGTTTCAGCCTCGGACATCTAAAGGTTGAACTCACGCGAAGCTCTACATCTGTTGCTACTGGTTATAAAAACAACCTTACAGGTGCGCGACGCCAGACCCGCGTATCCGAGGTTCTCAGCGAAGGAGAGCAACGAGCGCTCTCGCTTGCCGCATTCTTCACGGAATGCGCTCTGGAACGCCCGGGTGGAATCTTAGTCGTCGACGACCCCATCTCATCGCTAGATCGGCGGCGCTCCGCTGCCGTCGCCGAGAAGCTGGTCGAAGAATGTGAAACCCGGCAGGTTATCGTTTTTACGCATGACCTCCTTTTCCTCGAGGAACTGGGGGAGGCCGGCAAACGGAGGGCGGTCGAGCCCGCCATAGTTCGCGTATTTTCGACGACGTCAGTCGCGGGCAATGTTGATCCGTCCGGTGTTCCTTGGAAAGGTCAGAACGTTGAAAAGCGCGTGAATACGCTGCTGAATGGCATGGCTTCGTTAAGGCGATCGCGTGAAACGAGCCTCACGGACTATGAGATCGACGCGCGCAATACCTACACCAAGCTCCGAGAAGCGTACGAACGGTTCGTCGAAGAAGTTTTGTTTGGTGGCGTTATACAGCGGTATCGGCAATCGGTTGAGACAAAAAAACTGAGACTGGTCTCGGTCTCTCACGACGTTGCCCGGCGTTTTGACGATGCTTTTTCCAAGGCGTCGAAATATAGCCACGACAATTCGCAGGTGGAGAATGTGGCGGTTCCAGAGCCCGAGGAGATCGAGCAGGACCTCCGCGATCTCCAGTCACTGATTTCCGACGTCAAGCAGGAGCAGAAAGCGACGGAGAGTGCCCGGAGATAAGCAAGCAAGAACTAGCGCCTCTATCGCGGGAAATTGAGGCATTCATGGAGCAGTTTCCATGAGGAATCGGATGAGGGCCGGAGGGGAGCGGTAGCGCTGCTTAACAGGAGCTTCAGTGTTACAGCCCACCTCAAGGGGTAGAACGTCTGGTGAGTCCGCCAGCCAGTGCGTATCCGCCGCTCTAAGCGACGACGTCTGATTCCTCAGCGGCCCAGTTGTAGTCTTTCCCTACTGCCAGCCAGCTACCGGTGTTTTCCGCCAATCCTCGATCGAAGCGCAACACCTCCAGCTGGATCGGGATGTCACGGTCCTGTCTGTGAGACAGCACATATCGTGAAGCATTGCCATCATCGATAGCGAGTGCCGAAACCCATCCGGTCGCGCTGGGCGATATACCAAAACCGATATGGTCTTTGCATGCCGTACGGTGGGTTGTCGCCCTGCCATCGACGTGAACAATTGTTCTCCCGGTCGCCCGGTGCCACACGCTCAGCGCTTCGTCAGAAATGCCTTTGATTTCCGATTGGAATAGCGGAGCGTCCGAAAACTCGCTGCCTTCCACGAAGCAATAGCCGTCCTCGACATCGTAATCTTTCGCCTGTTTCAGCAACTCGAGGAGCTGCGGGATTTGTTGAATTACTGTCCGCCGACCGTCAGCAATCTTCGTTGTCTCGGTACAAATTCCAAACGACTTCAAAATGTCGTTGCCGCCCAAATGGCTCATCCAGTCTAGGACGGGTTGCCGGGTCCAATTGTCTTCTAGGAAGTCCAACAGGTTCCTTTCATTTCGACCGGAGATCAAAATAGAGCCCGGAAACCGTTCGAGCGTTCGGAGAACCTCCCGTACGACGGCGCGGGTGTATATGCCGCCAACGATCGAGCCCAGAAATACGACACGAGCCTTCGCCGATCGAGAGTGTCTTGGGCGATCCAGTCCAGGAGTGCTTGCAGTTCGGCTAGCAAGCTGTCGACATGGCCTATCACATAGGTCGTCTTTGGGGCATCGGTAAACATTTGCATCCTTTCGAGGCGAGTTCGGATGACAACTACAACCAATTTGTTGAGGATTGCCTATCCGTGGTGGTGAAGGAAACCTTGCGGAGCATGACCCGATATTTTGGTATTCCTTTATTGGCAAAGAGACTGCATCGCAGGATCGTCAGCGAGCATTGACGGTGCCCACTTAAGGGAGTGTCCCACGGAGGCGGTCATAGCTGAGGAGGCAAAGATGGCTGTTTGGAATTTCACGCTGGCGGTGGTGCAGAATGATCCTGCCGCGGAGTTTGTTGGCGACGCGCGCCGCGATGGCGTCGTCGGCACACGTTGGATGAACGCTGTTTGGCTGATCGACTACGCTCTTTCCGCCGACGGCTTGGCGACTGCTGTAGCCCATGCTCGAGAAACCATCGTGGTCGACGGAGGCAACGTGATCAGGCTTGAACCTGACGATCTCGTTACGCTCCAGGAAATAGGGCACGAAAGCGGTCTGGGGTGGCACCGGGTCCACGCGTTGGCGAACTCGGGTGGAGATGACCAGATGCCATTGCCGGTTCGCCGTCTACCGTCAGACCGACCCCTGTGGAGCTGGCGTGAGGTGTCCGCGTGGCTTGCTGCCTGGGAACTTGTTTCGAAGGAAACCGCCAAGTTCGCGGCGGATGCGTATGAAATCAATGCGGGTCTGATGGCAAACTAGCAAACCGTCGGACTGCCGTTCGCGACTGGGGGCGCACGCTGGGTCGCCGCGCCCAGCTCTCTCGCTTTCGTCGCTAAGGGAATAAATTCCTCAAACTGCGAGAAATGCCGGACTTCCGAAAATCTTATCGGGTGTTCTCAGAATTTTGGCCAGCATTTTCGGTAAGAGGAAGCGCGCTCCACATAAGCGGGGCACCTTGACGAGTCATTAATTAATGTGAAATGCTAAGATGTCAGACCAATTTTAAGGTCGGCTGCCTAAAACAATATTGGGGAACCATGCGGGCACCAAACATCGACAGGCCGGTTATCCGGCCGCTTCCCGCTTTAGATCGCGCGCGTCAAGTGACGGATGCGTTGGCGGACTATGTGGAAGATGCACGGCTGCAGGCTGGCGATAAACTACCCGCCGAGCGCGAGTTGATGGCCGACCTCAGGGTTGGGCGCTCGACAATCCGCGAGGCGATCAGGCACTTCCAGGCGCTCGGCGTTATCGAGACGCGCAAGGGGAGCGGGACCTATCTGCTGAAGCCGATTACCAAGGCGACCATCCATATGCCTTTGTCGCTACATGCGACGGACCTGCGCAATGCGTTGCTGCAGACGTTGGAGGTGCGCCGTGGCATCGAGTGCGAGGCAGGGATGGTTGCGGCAAAGATGCGCACCGCGCAGGATCTCATCGTCATCGAAGAAAAGCTCAATGAGATGGAGCGTGTCCACCTGGAAAAGGGTACCTCGGGTCCGGAAGATCTCGCTTTTCACCTCGCAATCTACGACGCCAGCCACAACCCGCTGTTTCGCCAACTACTTGAACAGATGCGCGAGACCTTCTGGCAGTTCTGGCAGCATCCATTTGAGCGCCAGGATTTCGCGCGCCGTTCCTTTCCCTTTCACCGCACGCTCTTCAACGCGATCGCCGCGCGCGATCCCGAGGCGGCGCGCGAAGAGACACTGAAAATCCTCGCGGTCGTCGAGGAAGACATCAAGGAAATGTCCCAATGATCAACGGTTCAGACCCGTTCGAATTCGCGTCACTCATCACCGCGCACGACGAAGGAAACTTCGCCGAAGCCGTGGTGCCGCCGATCTTCCAGACCTCGCTGTTCACCTTCTCCGATTACGACGACATGATCGCCTCATACCGCGGCGAGAAGGTACGGCCGATCTATACGCGTGGCCTCAATCCGACGGTGCGCATGTTCGAGGAGATGCTGTCGAAGCTCGAGGGTGCGGAAGACGCGCTGGGGTTTGCCAGCGGCATGGCGGCGATCTCGTCGGCTGTGCTCGCGTTTGTGGAACCGGGCGACCGTATAGTCGCCGTCAAGCATGTCTATCCCGATGCTTTCCGCCTGTTCGGCACGGTCCTGAAGCGCATGAAGGTCGAAGTGACCTATGTCGACGGCCGTGATGAGGAGGCCGTCGCCAAGGCGTTGCCCGGCGCCAAGCTGTTCTACATGGAAAGCCCGACGAGCTGGGTCATGGAAGCGCATGATGTCGGTGCGCTCGCGGCTCTGGCGAAGCAGCATGGTGTGATCTCCATGATCGACAACAGCTGGGCAAGCCCCGTCTTCCAACGCCCGATCACGCTCGGTGTCGATCTCGTCATCCACTCGGCCTCGAAATATCTCGGCGGCCACAGCGATGTCGTCGCAGGCGTTGTGGCCGGCTCGAAGGAAATGGTCGCCCGCGTCAAGGCGGAATCCTATCCCTATCTCGGCGGCAAGTTGTCGCCCTTCGATGCCTGGCTGTTGATCCGCGGCATGCGCACCTTGCCGATCCGCATGAAGGCGCACGAGGCTGCCGGCATGACGATCGCCAAGCGCCTGCAGGATCTCGATGTCGTCGAGACGGTCTGCCATCCGGGCCTGGCCAACCGCCTGCCGGCGGGCCTCAACGGCACGTCCGGTCTGTTCTCGTTCATATTCCGCGAAGGCGTCGACATCCGCGCCTTCGCCGATCACCTCAAGCTCTTCAAACTGGGAGTGAGCTGGGGTGGGCATGAAAGCCTGATCGTACCAGGCGAGGTCGTCCTTCAGCAGAAGGCACAGCCCAATTCCGCGCATACCTTCGGGATCGATGCGCGGTCCGTACGCCTCCATGTCGGCCTCGAAGGAACCGAGGCGTTGTGGAGAGACATCGAGGAGGCGCTTTCCGTCGCTTCGTAAAAGTCCAGAAACAGAGGAAAAACCTGGAAGGGGGAACTGAGCATGAAAAGACTGATAACTGCAACGCTGCTGGCCACGATGATGGCGGGTACGGCGATGGCCGACACGACGCTGAAGCTCGTCGAGGTGATCACCAGCCCCGAGCGCACCGAAACCCTGAAAACGCTTGTCGGCAAGTTCGAAGCCGCCAATCCCGGCACTAAGGTCGACATCATCTCGCTGCCCTGGAACGAAGCGTTCCAGAAGTTCGCGACCATGGTATCGGCAGGCGACACCCCTGACGTCATGGAAATGCCGGATACCTGGCTCTCGCTCTACGCCAACAACGGCATGCTTGAGAGCCTCGAGCCCTACCTCGAAAAGTGGGAATACACCAAGGGCTTGACGCCACGTGCGCTGGAACTCGGCCGCGACGTCAAGAACACCGCCTACATGCTGCCATACGGCTTCTATCTGCGCGCGCTGTTCTACAACAAGAACCTCTTCAAGGAAGCAGGCGTTTCCGAGCCGCCGAAGACGATGGACGAATTCGTCGCCGCCTCCGAAAAGGTCTCTAAGCTTCCCGGCAAGTCCGGCTACTGCCTGCGCGGCGGACCGGGCGGCCTGAACGGCTGGGTGATGTTCGGCGCGACGATGGCCGGCTCCAACAAGTTCTTCAACGACGACGGCACCTCGACCATGAACAGCGAAGGCTGGACCAAGGGTCTTGAATGGGTGGTCGACCTCTACAAGAAGGGCCTGGCGCCGAAGGACAGCGTCAACTGGGGCTTCAACGAGACCGTCGCCGGCTTCTATTCCGGCACCTGCGCGATGCTCGATCAGGATCCGGATGCCCTGATCGCGGTTGCCCAGCGCATGAAGCCAGAGGACTTCGGCGTCACCAAGATGCCTGTTGGCCCGAGCGGTAAGGGCTTTACAACGATCGGCTTCGCCGGCTGGTCGATGTTCACCACCAGCCAGAACAAGGACCTGTCCTGGAAGCTGATCGAAACGCTGGAATCTCCCGAAGGCAACATCGAGTGGAACAAGCGCACCGGCGCGCTTCCGGTTCACACCTCGGCCGAGAAGGACCCCTTCTACGCCAGCGAGCAGTTCAAGGGTTGGTTCGACGAACTGGCCGACAAGAACATCGTTCCGACCGTGATGCCGACCTATCTCGAGGAATTTGCCTTCTTCAAGGATTCGCTCGCCATCAAGACGACGCAGCAGGCGCTTCTCGGCGATATCACGCCGAAGGAACTGGCTGACCAGTGGGCAGACTATCTGACCAAGGCTCAGCAAAAGTACCTCGCGAAGAAGTAAGCGGGCTCAGAGCAAGCAGCCCCCTCATCCGATCCTACGGGCCACCTTCTCCCCAAGGGGAGAAGGGAACGGAGACACCGCGGCAAATCCCTTCTTCCCAACGGGAGAAGGTGCCGGAAGGCGGTTGAGGGGGCCCAGTCCCTATTGGGATCGTACAGTCGAACCATGAAAGCCGCCCAAGATGACCATGACCGCCGATACGCTCGACAGTCGCCGTGACCGCAGGTCGTGGCTGAAGCGCGTCGCCGATGCCTCGGAACCGTATCTCTACAGCGCCCCATCGCTCGTCCTCATCATTGCCGTGATGCTGGTGCCGCTGGTGATCGGCGTGTCCTACGCGTTCCGCGATATCCAGCTTCTAAACCCATTTTCCGGTGGCTTTGTCGGGCTGGAGCATTTTCGCGAACTCTCCAAGGATGCCGCCTTCTATGGCGCGTTGAAGAACACGCTCTGGTGGACGGGCGCGTCGGTCGTTCTGCAGTTCATCTTCGGGCTTATCCTCGCGCTTTTGCTCGACAAGCCGTTTTGGGGCAGGGGCCTCGTCCAGGCGCTGGTGTTTCTGCCCTGGGCCGTCCCGTCGTTTCTCGCCGGCCTCAATTGGGCATGGCTGTTCAACCCGGTGATCGGGCCTATCCCGCACTGGCTCTATGCGCTCGGCCTTATGAGCGAGCCGCGCAACATCCTGTCCGACCCGCAATACGCCATGTGGGGACCGATCATCGCCAATGTCTGGTGGGGCATTCCCTTCTTCGCCATCACGCTGCTCGCAGCCCTTCAGGCCATCCCGCGCGACCTCTATGAGGCCGCCTCGATCGACGGCGCCACGTGGTTTCAGCGGTTCCGCTCGATCACGCTGCCGTTTCTCGCGCCGACGATCGCGATCACCGTGCTTCTACGCACCGTATGGGTGTCGAACTTCGCCGATCTCATCGTCGTTATGACCGGCGGTGGTCCGGCCGACAGGACGCAGATCGTTGCCAGTTATATCTTCACCCAGGCATTCAAGCGGCTCGATTTCGGATACGCCTCGGCGATCGCGCTTGTGCTGCTGGCGTTGCTGCTCGCCTATTCCATGCTGATCATCCTGCTTCGGCAGACCCTGCTGAACAAGGATTGAGCCATGAGACGATCCATCATCCCCACCATCGCGCACCGTCTGGCGATCCTGTGCTACATCGTATTCGCGCTGTTTCCGCTGTTCTGGCTGCTCAAGGTCTCCGTCACGCCCAACGACCTTCTCTATTCCGAAGGAGTCCGGATGTGGCCGTCGCGCACGACCTGGGAGCATTATAGCTTCGTTCTCCAGCACAGCGCGTTTCCGACATTCTTCAAGAACAGCCTTATCGTGTCGGCCTCAACCGCCGCCGTCGTCACGATCTGTGCATCGCTTTCTGGCTATGCGCTCTCGCGGTTCAATTTCCGGGCGAAATACTGGATCGTGGCGCTGATGCTGCTGACGCAGATGTTCCCGCTGGTCATGCTGGTCGCGCCGATCTTCAAGATCCTGACGCCACTGCATCTCACCAACAGTCTGACAGGCCTCGTCGTCGTCTACACCGCCTTCAACGTCCCCTTTGCAACCTTTCTGATGCAGTCCTTCTTCGACGGCATTCCTAAGGATCTCGAGGAAGCGGCAATGATCGATGGCGCGACGCAATTCACCGCGTTTCGGCAGATCATCCTGCCGCTGACTTTGCCGGGGATCGCAGCCACGCTCGGCTTCGTCTTCACTGCGGCCTGGAGCGAGCTGCTATTCGCGTTGATGCTGATCAACGGCAACGACGCAGCGACCTTCCCGGTCGGGCTGCTAACCTTCGTAGGCAAATTCTCGGTCGACTTCGGACAAATGATGGCGGCGGGTGTTCTCGCGCTCATCCCGGCCGGTCTCTTCTTCCTTCTCATTCAGCGCTACCTCGTCCAGGGCCTCACAGCCGGCGCGGTCAAGGGTTAATCACATGGCATCGATCGATATCCAGAACGTCAAGAAATCCTTTGGCCATGTCCACGTCCTGCAGGACGTCGAGCTCAAGATCGAGGATGGCGAGTTCGTCGTGCTCGTCGGGCCTTCCGGCTGCGGCAAGTCCACGCTGCTTCGGATGATCGCCGGCCTCGAGG
The DNA here is from genome assembly GCF_002338015.1 of Rhizobium sp. UBA1881. NCBI lineage: Bacteria > Pseudomonadati > Pseudomonadota > Alphaproteobacteria > Hyphomicrobiales > Rhizobiaceae > Rhizobium > Rhizobium sp. UBA1881. The sequence continues at coordinate 36,618 of NZ_DDHH01000166.1, read as the reverse complement.
ACGTGACCTCGGGCGAGATCCGCATCGCGGGCAACCGGGTCAATGAGCTGCATCCGAAGGACCGCGACATCGCCATGGTGTTCCAGTCCTATGCGCTCTATCCGCACATGAATGTCGCCGGAAACATGAGCTATAGCCTGAAGCTCCGGAAAACGGCAAAGGACAAGATCGCAAGCGTCGTCGGCGCGGCTGCCTCCAAGCTTGGGCTCGATCCATTGCTCGAACGCCGCCCCAAGGCGCTATCCGGTGGCCAGCGCCAGCGCGTCGCCATGGGCCGCGCCATCGTGCGTCAGCCCAAGGCGTTCCTGTTCGACGAGCCGCTGTCGAACCTCGATGCCCGTCTGCGCGAGCAGATGCGTGCCGAGATCAAGAAACTGCATGGCGACCTGAAGGCGACCTCGATCTACGTGACCCACGACCAGATCGAGGCAATGACGCTGGCGGACCGGATTGTCGCCATGTATGGCGGGGTGGTGCAGCAGGTGGGCAGCCCGCTTGAGCTCTATGATCGCCCCGCCAATCTCTTCGTCGCCGGTTTCATCGGTTCGCCGGGCATGAATTTCCTCGACGCGACCTACAAAAACGGCGGCGCGAAGCTGAAGGACGGCACCGTTGTGGCGCTGTCTAATCCGCTCAAGCTTGCTGACGGCGACAAGGTGACGCTTGGCATTCGCCCCGAGCATGTCGTCATGACGTCGGAAGAAACAGGCATGAAGGCAAGCGTCGAGCTGATCGAGCCGACGGGCTTTGGCATCATCCTCCATCTCTCGCTGCATGGTCTGCCGTTCAAGATCTTCACGCTCGATCGGGCGGCGCTGACGGCGGGACCGGATGTCAACGTCAGCTTTCCCGCACAGCACGTCCATGTGTTCGACGCGAAAGGCGACAGGGCGAGCTGATCGCCTCTAAGTCTCGAAGATCAGAAGAACGTAGGCGACGAAGAGAACGAGGTGCACCGCTCCCTGCATGAGATGCGTGCGGCCGCTGGAAAACGTTATGATGCTCAAGGCGAGTGTCAGCACCAGCATGATCGGGCTGCTGTGATCCAGACCAAGAATGACGGGGTTTCCCGTGAGGTGGCTGATGACAAGCATTGCGGGGACGGTGAGGCCGATGGTCGAAAGCACCGAGCCGAGGAAGATGTTCACCGATCGCTGCAGGTGGTTGGCGATCGATGCCCGCACGGCGCTGATCGCCTCAGGTGTCGCCACCAGGACGGCCATGATCACGCCGCCAAGCGCCGCCGGCGCCCGAAGCGTCTCGATGAAGTAATCAATTGGTGGCGCCAGTTGCTCGACCAGGAACACGACCAGCGACATATAAAGGGCGAGCATCACGATCGGCCACCAAAGCGGCCCTTGATGATCATGGTGGCGACTTTGAGGTAGCGCTTCTTCTGTGTCATCGATGAAAAAGCCCCGGTGGCGCCCTGTTTGCAGCATCAGGAAGACGCCATAGAGCCCGACCGAGATGAAGGCCAGGACGGTCTGCTGAACGGTCGAATAGCCCGGCCCGCCGCCGGGATGAGTAAAGTTCGGCATGATCATGCTGAGCGTTGCCAATGGTACGATCACGCCGAGATAGGCGTTCGCACCCTGTAAATTATGCCGCTGCTCATGCCGTCGCCAGGCACCTAGGAGCAGTGACAGTCCCACCATGCCGTTCAAGATGATCATAACGACAGCAAACAGGGTATCGCGCACCAGTGTGGGGTTGTTCTCGCCGTGCTGCATCACGGCGGTGATCGCCACTACCTCGATTGTTGTGATGGCGAGCGTCAGTATAAGCGTTCCATAGGGCTCGCCAAGGCGCTCGGCCAAGTGATCGGCGTGTCGCACAACGGATAGTGCCGAGCCGAGAACGACGGAGAACAGCCAGATAAAGATGAGTGTAAGCCAGAAGGGATTGGCAAGCAGCGCAAACAGCGCCTGACCGCGAAACAGAAAAGCGACACTGGTGAGCGCGCTGATCGCAAGGAACCACTCCCGCTGCAGCAAACTGCCAGTGGGAGGACGGTGCAGCGTTCCCGCATCTGCTGTCACGTCGCAATTCTCCCACAGGTTTCCGCCCAAGATGATGAAAGCACGTGCCTTGACCAGCCTCAAGCTCAAATCAACCGAGCGTTTCGCGGGAGGCCCTTGTTTTTGGGGTCACAGGTTGCGCTTGCTGTGAGCGATAAATGCTCTCACGGCCGGAGACGCCTCGGTCTTCCTGTAGGCGACGACAAGGTCGGATGTAACGTTGGCATAAGGCAGCGGCACGTACCGGATGCCGGGCAGCCTGACGCATTCAAGCGATTTCGGTACGATCGCCACGCCTGCCCCAATCGCAACCATGCTGCCGATACCTGTGAAGTCCCAGGAGGTGGAATTGATGTTAGGCTCGAACCCCGCTTCCTTGCAGGCAGCAAAGGTCGTGCCGTGGAAACCGACGTCGCGCGGTTGCTGCGGCGTCAGGAAGGTTTCACTCGTTAGACCGGCGAGATTGGCGGCGCTACGCTCCAGCGTCAGCGGATGCCCATCCGGCACCATCAGAACGATGGGCTCGCGGCGGATGATGTGGGTCGCAAGGCCATCCGGGATAGGGGCAGGGCCGCGGATGAAGGCGAAATCAAGCAGTCCTTCGACGATGCGAGCGAGCTGCTTGCGCAGTTCCATCTCCGTCAGTTCGATCTCAACGCCGGGGTGGTCGCGCTTATAGGCCCTGATCGATTGCACGACGGCGCCGGAGTATGCGGCAGATGCGACATATCCGATCGAGACGCGCCCCGTCTCGCCGCGACTGACCCTGTTGACCGCCACCATCGCGACATCTGCCTGCGCAAGGATCTTGGTCGCTTCGTCGTAAAGCACTTGGCCGGACTGGGTGAGATGGACGGAACGTCTCGTGCGATCGAGAAGCGACGTTCCCAGGATCTCCTCAAGTGCCATGATTTGCTGGCTCAGCCCCGGTTGGGCGATGCCAAGCCTTGCGGCCGCGCGCTCGAAGTTACGCTCCTCGACAAGCGCCACGAAGTATCTGAGATGGCGGAGTTCGAAAGAAGGATTGCGGATAGGTCTTCGAGCGTCCGTGTTCGTCATGTGCGATGCGCTTCAGAATAATTAAAAACTATGGCGATCAAAAAATATCATAATCAGAAATGATGAAAATACCCCCTGTTATTTATTGGATGAAATAGGATAAGGTGACTAAACAAGTCCAGTTTTCGGATCGTGACTGGATTGGGCGGTAAAGTGACAAGACACCTTAGTTTCATGGAAGCGCTGGCAGCAACGGCGGTGGTAGGCGTATCGGTAGCGGCTCCGGGCCAGTTGCGTGCTGAAGATGGCGACAGCGCAACAGCGCTTGCTCCGATAACGGTTCAAGCCAAGGGCGCGGAAGATCCGAAGGGCCCCGTCAAAGGCTTCGTCGCGAAAACCAGTTCGACCGCGACCAAGACCGGGACGCCGATTTTGGAAACCCAGCAATCCATTTCGGTCGTCACATCCGATCAGATGCGCGCACAGGGCGCCGAAACGGTCGGGCAGGCGGTCGAATACACAACTGGTGTTTCCGGCACGCCTTATGGTTCCGATCCACGCTTCGATTCGCCGAGGATTCGGGGCTTTGATGGCCGCCAGTCGCAATATCTGAATGGCCTAAAGATGATGCGCACCGCCGGCGCGCCTGCTGTCGATCCCTATCAGCTGGAGCGCATCGAGGTCCTGAGGGGACCGGCATCGGTCATGTACGGCCAGGGCAATCCCGGCGGCATGATCAATCTGATCAGCAAGCGGCCGGTGTTCGAGCGCTTCGGAGAGGTTGGCCTGCAGGCCGGAAGCTATGACACCTACGGCTCGTACTTCGATGTCGGCGGTCCGCTCAGCGACAGCTCTGACTTCGCCTATCGCGTCACGGGCCTGGTGCGCGCAGCCGGTGCCCAGACAGACAATATCGATAACGATCGTTACTTCATCGCTCCGGCGCTGACATGGCAGCCCGATGACGACACAAAGCTGACGATCCTCACCAGCGTCCAGCACGACAACCCGAGCACCCCATCCAGCCTGCCGGCCCAGCTGACACTCAACGCCACGAACAATCGGCTCTCCCGCGACTTTTTTGTGGGCGATGAGAGCTTCGACCGTTCCTCGCGGACACTGACAAACCTCGGCTACGAGTTCGAACATCGCCTGAACGACGTCTGGACCTTCCGCCAGAATGTTCGCTATTCCAATTTCGACTGGAATTACCAGGCGCTCGGCATGGCCACGTCAGGTCTCGCAGCCGATGGCCGGACCATCAATCGCAATGCGACCTTTCAGGATGAAAACCTCAATACGTTCAACATCGACAACAACTTCCTGGCCGAGTTCGATACTGGTGACGTCGATCACAAGCTGCTTGTTGGCCTCGACTACAGGTACTTCTCCAACGATGCCAGCACACAGTTCTGGAGCGCGACGCCGCTTGACGCGTTCAATCCCGTCTACGGTGGTCCGATCAGGCTGACGTCCAAGACGACGGACGCGCATGTCGTCTCCGACCTGCAGCAGCTTGGCATCTATATCCAGGACGAGATGGCCTACAACAATTGGCGCGCGACGCTTGGCCTTAGGCAGGATTGGGCGAGCACAAGCGGCACTTCCTTGAATGGAAGAACGAATGTCGCGCGGCCGCTCGACAAGGATGATCACAAGCTGACCGGTCGCGCCGGGCTGGGTTACGTCTTCGATAACGGCATTGCACCCTATATCAGCTATGCCACCTCCTTCGAGCCGGTTCCTGTGCCGACAACAGGCCAGTTGCTCGACCCGACGACGGGCAGGCAGGTGGAAATCGGCGTCAAGTATCAGCCCGAGGGCTGGAACGGCTTCTTCTCTGCTGCCGTCTTTGATCTTCGCCAGAACAACGTGTCCAATACGGTTGCTCTTCCCGGTGGCGGAACGACGATTGCCCAGATCGGTGAGGTGCATGCCAGAGGCGTGGAACTCGAAGGTGTGGCCAGTCTCACCGAAGGACTGGACCTGCACGCCGCCTACACGTACATGGACACGGAAATTTTGGGGCGTACGGACAATGGCAAGCGCCTTGACAATGTTCCGGCGAACGCAGCAAGCCTCTGGCTCGACTACACCTTCCAGGAGGGAAGCGATCTCGATGGCTTCGGCATTGGCGGTGGCGTGAGATATGTGGGACAGCGCTATGGCGATACGGCCAACACATTCGATCTCGGTGGTGTCGCTCTCCTCGACGCGGCGATCCGCTACAAGAAGGATGGTGTTACCGCGTCACTCAATCTCAAGAACATTGCGGACAAGAACTATGTCTCAAGCTGCTCCTCGTTCGGTTGCACCTATGGTGATGGCCGCACGGTCATGGCCAGGTTGAGTTTTGCCTGGTAGTTGGCAGATAAAGTGGGCGTATGATTTCAGACAATTCCAACAGGTCAGCTCTGATCGGGCGGCGGCAGGCTCTTGGCCTGCTCGCTGCCCTTGCCGTTGCATGGGATGCGAAGGCCGCGGCAAGGCCAAGCCGCATCGCGGCAATCGACTGGGCGATGCTTGAAACCCTGATGGCGCTCGGCGTGACCCCGATTGCGGCCACCGAGCTCCTGCAGTTCCGCAGCGACGCTGTCGAGCCGCAGATCCCGTCTTCCGTCGTCGATCTCGGCCTGCGCGGCTCGCCCAACTTCGAGCTGCTGCACCTGCTGAAGCCCGAACTCATCCTTATCTCGCCCTTCTATGTCCGGCATCAGCCGGCCCTTGAGGCGATCGCTCCCGTCTACTCGTTGCCTTTTTATGTCCAGGGCGAGCCGCCCTATGCCAAGGCGCTCAACGCAGTCTCGCAACTGGGCGATCTGCTTGGCCGGACGGATGCCGCGGCCAAGGAGCTGGCCGATCAAGAGGCATTGCTGGCGGGCCTTCGCCAGCAACTCGTTCCGTTCGCGGCACGGCCGACCTACATCATCAATATCGGCGATTCCCGTCACTTTCGCGCCTTCGGCGCCGACAGCATGTTCGGAGACATCCTGCAGCGGCTCGGTCTGCCGAACGCCTGGACGGACCGATCGCGCTTCACCTTCGCAGCACCGGTACCCATGGAAAACCTCGCCGCCAATCCCGAGGCGCGTATCGTCATCGTCTCCGATATCCCCGTCGAGGCGCGCAGCAGCCTGCGCGACAGCATGATCTGGAAGTCGCTCAAACCAGTCAAAGAAGGGCGTGTCGTCAACATCGGTAACATCAACCCCTATGGCGGCATCACCGCCGGCCTTCGCTTCGCGCGGCTCTTGAGCGAAGCGCTCGTCAAAGGCGGAGAGACGCTTTGACATCGCGCACAGCCTGGATCTTCTTCGCCGCCGCGACAGCGCTCGCGGTCCTACTCTTCCTGCAGCAGGCGCTTGCCTTCTTGCCGCTTTCCGCCTGGCCATCGCTGCCGCTCGTGCCTGACAGTATGACCACCGAGCAGATCATCCTCGCCTACGGCGTCTTTCCAAGAGCCGCTGTCGCCATATTGGCCGGTGGCGCCCTCGGTCTCGCCGGCGCCTTGCTGCAGCGGCTGCTAATAAACCCGATCGCCGACCCCTCGACATTGGGCGTTTCGGCAGGCGCCCAGCTCGCCATTGTCGCCACGACGCTGTTTTTTCCCGCGATCCTCGATGGATATCGTGCGCTGGTCGCGCTGGCGGGCGCGGCCGGTGCAACGGCGCTGGTTTTCCTGCTCGGATGGCGCCGCAGTTTCGATCCAGTCACCATGGTCGTCTCCGGCCTGCTCGTCGGCATTACCTGCGGTGCGCTGTCGGCCGCGATGACGCTTTCGCAGGGCGAATATCTCATGTCGCTGGTGACGTGGAACGGCGGCGCGCTCGGCCAGCAGGACTGGTCGGTCGCCTCGACGCTGGCGCTCGAACTCTTCGCGGGCCTTGCGGCAAGCATTCTGCTGCTGCGGCCGCTGGCGCTGTTCGGCCTTGGCGATAGCGGCGCGAAATCGCTCGGCGTGGGGCTGGTTGGTATACGCGTGGCAGTCGCTGTGATCGCGGTCGGGCTGGCGGCGGGTGTTGCTGCGAGCGTCGGCCTGGTCAGCTTCGTCGGGCTTGCCGGGCCGGCCCTGGTGCGCGGCCTTGGTGTCAGGAAGCCACATGCCATCATTCTCGCGTCACCCATCGCGGGTGGCCTGTTGCTCTGGCTGTGCGACGGCCTGGTGCAATTCCTTGGCTCTACCACCAGCGAGACGTTCCCGACAGGGGCGATGACGGCTCTGATCGGCGGCCCGCTGTTGCTCTGGCTGCTGCCGAAGGTCAAGCCGGTCGAGCTGCATGAGGAGCGTGCACATGTGACCGAGGCGAGGGCGCCGCGCACATGGCTGATCCTGCTCCTCGCTTTCTTGCCGGCGCTCGCTCTCTTGGTGCTTTTCCTGGCGCGGACGCCGGCAGGGTTCACACTGCTTTCGGCGCAGGACTTCATCGATCTTCTCCCCATGCGCTGGCCAAGGTTGCTCGCTTCGGCCGCTGCGGGCAGCCTGCTTGCGATAGCGGGCACCATTCTGCAACGCCTGACGGGCAATCCGATGGCAAGCCCCGAGGTCCTGGGCGTCAGCGGCGGCGCCGGTATCGGCTTCGCGGCGGCGATTACGATCGCGCCGGCCGCAGGTGTCGCCGAGCTTTTCGCAGGCGCCGGTATCGGCTCCATGATCGTCATGATCATTGTCGTCGCCTTTGCCAGCCGGCGCCAGCTCTCGCCCGAACGTCTGTTGCTGGCCGGCATCGCCGTCAGTTCGCTGACGTCGGCTATTCTGTCGGCGCTGCTTGCGATCGGCGATCAGCGCTCGTGGCAGATCCTGTCCTGGCTCGGCGGCTCGTCCAACACGGCGACGCCGGCATCGTCAACCGTGCTCGCGGTTCTGGCGATCGTCTGCACCGGTATCGTGCTTTTCTTCACGCGCTGGCTGACGATCCTGCCGCTCGGCAGCGCGGTGCCGGTTGCGCTCGGCGTGCCGGTGCGCTCGGCGCGTACCGCGATGATCTTCGTGGCCGGCCTCGCGACCAGCGCCGCGTCGCTGCTGGTTGGACCCTTGAGCTTCGTCGGGCTGATGGGGCCGCATATTGCGCACCGCGCGGGCTTCATAAAACCGGCGCATCAGCTGTTGGCGTCATCGGCGATTGGGGCACTGCTGATGATCGTCGCCGATCTCGGCGCGCGCACGGCAACCTTCCCCTACGAGCTGCCGCTGGGTCTGTTCGCGGCGCTCGCCGGCGCGCCCTATCTCGTCTGGCTCATCGCCCGCAGGCGATGAGCGTCAAGACAATACCGGCGGCATTGCAACGCCGAGCCGCTCGGCATGATCGCGTAGCCCATCGATAATCCCGGGAAACAGGCGCACGCCGTCGCAAAGCGCACTGCGCTTGCGCGCAAGCCCGTTTTCCCCAGGCAAGCGGACGCGTTCGACGCCGGGGCGCGGCGGGTTGTCGTGACAGGCATCGACGAGCCAGCCGGTCTGGCGCAGGAAAGCCTCGCGACCGCCGAATGCAGCTGGATCGAACACTTGCACCGTGACGGCGGCATTCGTCCCCTTCGGCGCATCGGCGCGGCCATAGCCCGATAGCGCCTGCGTGAAGGCTTCGACATGCAGCGCCATGCCGTATCCTTTCTGGCCGTGGTCCAGCCCGCCGGTCGGGAGCAGCGTGCCGCCGCTTTCAATGACTTTGGGGTCGCGGCTGGGATTGCCGTCTTTATCCATCAGCCATTCGTGCTCGTACTGGCGGCCTTCCCGGATCAGGCGTTGCGCCATGTTGACCGTCGTGATCGAGGCGCTGATATCGATGAGGATCGGATCTCCAGATGTGGGGATGCCGTGCGCCACCGGGTTTGGCGTGTAGACGCCCTTGCGCCCGCCGAATGGAGCAACCTGTGCGCCCGAAGGGCTCGAGCTTGCAATGCTCACCATGTAACCCCGGTCAGTCGCGATCGACAGGTAGGAGGCGAGACAGCCAATATGGTGGCTGTTTGCGATGGTGATCGTCGCTGTGCCGTAGGTTTCCGCTCGGTCGCAGGCGAGCTTGAGGGCCTCCGACGTCAGCCATGCGCCGGGCAGGCGCCTTCCGGCCCAGGCAACCGCAGGCCCACGATCCGATATGATCTCGGGGCTGCCCTCACGCGTCATCACACCGTCGGCGATGCTCTGCAGATACCAGCCGGCGAGCGCCAGGCCATGGGTCGTGTGCCCCATCAGATCCGCTTCAACGAGATAGCGGGCCACGGCCTCGGCTTTGGCGTCTTCAAGTCCGGCGGCCGCGTACAGGTCTTTGGCAAAGCTGCGCAGCGCGTCCGGCGCGTAGCGGATATCGTTGGTGTCGTTCACCAGTCTCTCCGTCGTTGTTGAAGCTGCGATGTGCTCAGCGCGCGAGAAAGCGCGGCTCGAGCGCTTTTCCATCCAGCGCATCCAGAACATTCCTTGCCGCCATCACCGAGACCGCCCGCTTGGCGTCGACAGTCACGCCCGCCACATGCGGCGAAACAAGCGTGTTGGGCAGCTGGAACAGCGGATTGTCGACGCCGGGCGGTTCTTGCTCAAAGCTATCGAGGCCAGCGCCGGCGAGATGGCCATCCTGTAGCGCGCGGACAAGGGCTGCTTCATCGACGACTTCGCCGCGGGCCGTATTTATCAGCAGCGCGCCAGGTTTCATCAGCCCGATGCGGCGGGCATCGATGAGCTTGTTCGTCTCCGGCGTCAGCGGACAGTGCAGGCTGACGATATCTGACGACGAAAGCAGCGTATCCAGATCGATCTCGCGGCGAATGCCCGAGACAAAGGCGCTTTCCGGCGTATGCGGATCGAAGGCGATAATCTCCATGCCGATCGCGCCGGCCATTTTCGCGAGCGTCTGGCCAATGAAGCCGAAGCCGACGATGCCGAGCGTCAGGCCGCGCAGCTCGCGGCCCTGATATTGGTTCTTGTCCCAGATGCCGTCGCGGATCAGCGCATCCTGTCGCGGCATATCCTTGGAGAGCGCCATGATCATCGCAAGCGCGTGTTCGGCGACCGAGTGGCCGTTGCTGCCTGTTGTCATCGATACGGGAATGCCGAGCTCGGTGGCCGCCGCGACGTCGATGTCGTTGGTCCCAACGCCGTGCTTGGCGATATGCTTGAGCCTTCCGCCGGCCTTCATCTCCTCAGGGCCAAGCTTTTCGGCCAGCAGGCGAATGATCACAGCCTCCGGCCTGTGGGCCTTCATGATGTCGATCACGGCCCGTCTGTCGATATAGGGTTCCGTCGTCACGACCGTGGCGCCGGCTTCGACCAGCAAAGAAAATCCCTCCGGCGCCAACTGGCCGCCGAGCACGATAACCGTCTTGTCCATTGCTCATCTCCTCCCGAGAGAATGGCAGGCCGCGGCGCGCGATGGCACCAGGTCGTTTCAGATCTCCGTTCGGATCAGGCTGCCTGACGACGCGGCGAACGGGCCATCAGTCGGGCATAGGCGATCGCCGAGAGCATGTTGACGTGATTGGCCTGGCCGGTGCCGGCAATATCGAAGGCCGTGCCGTGATCGACGGAGACGCGATCGATCGGCAGGCCGAGCGACACGTTGACGGCCGTCTCAAATGCCACGAGCTTGATCGGGATATGCCCCTGGTCGTGATATTGCGCGATCACCAGATCGAAGGCGCCGTTATAGGCCCGTGCGAAGACGGTGTCGGCCGAGATCGGCCCGACCACGTCGATGCCATTGGCCCGCGCCAGTTCGACGGCGGGCGCCAGAAATTCGGTGTCTTCGGTGCCGAACAGGCCGTTTTCGCCGCAATGCGGGTTGAGGCCGGCAACGGCGATGCGGGCCTTCTTCCCAAGACGAAGGAAATGCTTGTGACCGGCTTCGATGGTCGCCAGCACGCGCTCGGTGCGCGCCCGTTCGATCGCGCCCTTCAGCGAAATATGCGTGGAGACGTGAATGGTGTTGAGACGCTCGGAAGCCAGCAGCATGAAAGAGCTTTTCGATCCGGTCAGATGTGCCAGAAGCCCCGTATGACCATCGAAGTGATGGCCGGCGAGGTTCATTGCCTCCTTGTTGATCGGCGCGGTTACGATGACATCGGCCTCGCCTGACATCGCAAGTTTGACGGCGCGTGTGATATAGCGAACCGAGGCGTCGCCCGCGACCGGGCTGACCTTGCCGATCTCGGGCATGGCAGCACCCAGGTCCACTTCATCGACGGCGATCTTGTTCGCACCGGCGAAGCCGACAGGGGAAAACTGCAGGCCTGTCTCGGCCGAGCGGTTGGCACGCTCAAGCGCCTCGGTGTTGCCCACGATGACGAAATCGCGGCGTTCGATCTCCGGCAACGTCGCCAGCGCCTTGACGATCACCTCGGGGCCGACACCAGCGGGATCACCCAGCGTCACCGCGACTTTTGCATTCCTGTCCATCAGTCCCATTCCTTATTGGATCAAACGCACCTAGTAGGCGGCTTCGTATATCGAACGTATGTCGGCGTGCGTGAGGTCACGCGGGTTGTTGTCGAGGAGACGACGAATGACAAAGGCGTCATCCGCCATGGCGTCGAGATCGCTATCCGGCACGCCAAGCGCGGAGAGCTTCATTTCGATGCCGAGATCGGCGCAGAAACCATAAGCCGCATCGAAGACCGATTGTACGTCGTCCGATGTCTTGCGGCCAAGCGCATCCATCACCGCGCGCGTTTTCTCGGGGACCGAAGGCGTGTTGAACGCCAGCACATGCGGGAAGATCAGCGCGTTTGCCGCACCATGCGCGATATGCCAGCGCGTGCCGAGCGGATAGGCCAGCGCATGGCCGCCGGCGGTGTTGACCGGACCAAGACAGAAGCCGCCATAGAGCGAGGCAAGCGCAAGCCCGGCGCGCGCTTCCGCGTCAGTGCCGTCTTTCACGGCACGGGCGAGGTATTTACCGACCAGCCGCGTCCCCTCGATCGCGTATAGGTCGATCATTGGATGCGCCTTGCGGTTGGTGAAGGCCTCCACGCAATGCGCCATGGCATCGACACCGGTTGCCGCGGTCGTGCGAGCCGGAACCGTGAAGGTCAGCGACGGGTCGATGACAGCGATATCGGCCAGCATGTGAATGCTCTCGACGGCGAGCTTGGCCATCGTTTCGGGGTCGGTCACCAGCGCGCGGATGCCCGCCTCACTTCCCGTCCCGGCCGTTGTCGGCACCTGTGCCAGCGCGACGCGGCGGGGCCCGTGAACCTTGTTCGGGCCGACGACGTCGCGCAATGACTGCGACGACCCGGCAAGAACCGCGGCCAGTTTTGCAAGATCCATGGCGCTGCCGCCGCCGAAACCGACGACCAACTGTGCATCCGCCGCATTGGCGGCTGCAAGCACCTTGTCGAGATTGGCGGTGTCGGGCTCCGGCGTCACATCGGCGAAGACCGTGATTTCACCCTTGAGGCCGAGCGCTTCGACGCGCGCGGCATTGAAAGCGTCGGAAATGACGAGGATGCGGGCGTAGCCCTTGTCGCTCGCCCATTTGCCCAGGCGTTCCGCCGTCCCCACGCCGAACTCGATGATTTCAGGCCGGATGATTGTGATAGGCGAATCCAAGCTGACCACCGGATGACTCCTCCCCTGCGGTATTGCGGCATGTTTCGACACCGCCAAGATGTAAATTTGTTATACCAGCTCATTCGCCTTGGCAAGCTTGGACATTGCTTTTGGCTGGAAAAATGCCCTGCGCTGGCGTTTCTTGGCCATTGCGCTCGTTGTTGGCGCGTCGCAAAATATTGATATAAAACGATTAATTAGCGAAGCGAGGAATCTGCCGTCTGCTCGTCGCGCTTCAAGCGGCATGCGCCGTCGCCAGCCCCCAATTTGTAAACTCCAAGCAATAATCCGCAGGGTCAGCGTGCCAAGCTCGATTTGCCGGCACGCCGAGTTGACAAGCGAAGCGCAATTGCGGCGTCAGCCAAGCGCATCCTGAGACAGCCGCACATATTTGATTGCGCGCCGGTAGTAGGTGTAGGCGACATGCACCGTGCCATCGGCCCCTTGGATGATCGACGGGTAGGAAAATTCGCGGTTGACCGCGTCTTTTGAGTTGTTGCTCAAGCAATAGCCATCGCCCGTATCGAGGTCGATCCGGCGTGGAAAGCTGCGGCCGCCATCCGTCGAAAAGGCGAGGCTGAGTGGCGCACGTGACACGCCCCAGATTGCCTTGCGCCTCTGGCTTGGCTCACTGGCAACGGGTGCTGCCACCTCGTCCCCCTCGATTTCGTCATAAAGCGACAGGCGACGGGCGTCGGACATCGAGGCGTTGCAATGATTGTAAACCATTGCGATCGTGTCACTTTCCAGCTTGACTGCCTGGATGGAGGAGTTGTTGTTCGGTAGGTCGATCGGCTCCGGTGCACTCCAGTTCTCGCCATCGCTCGAGCGGCTGGACAGCACGTATGCGGCGAAACGGTTGCGATAGAAGGCAACGAATTCACCTTCCGGCAGGGGCACGATGTTCATGTGAACCGCGCCGATGCTGTCAGGTACCTCGGTCATCGTCCAGCTTTTGCCAGCGTCGCGCGAGATCAGCACGCCCGCGGTATCGGCGTCACCCGTCCAGCGTTCGCCCGGCAGTCCGACGCAGCGAAAGACCGGCAGCAGCCAGCAGCCCGCGCCGTTCACGACGATCGGTTGGCGCACGAATGTGCCGGGGATATCGCATAGCACGCGGACCTTGCCAAAGGTGCGGCCGCCATCAGCGGAGATACGACATTTGACAACAGAGCCATCCTGGTTCCCGGATGTCTGTGACGTGTACAGCAACCAGACATCTCCGCCAGGCGCGTTGAAAATCAACGGGTTCTGCTCGGATTTAGTCGGATCGTCAGACATTTTCTCCGGCTGCGACCATCGCATGGTACCGGGTGTCAGGCGCGACATGTAAATCGATATGTCGCCCATGCCTTCCATTGTGCCGCCGAACCAGACGCAGATAAGCGTCCCATCCGGCAGGAGGGCCAGGTTGGCGGCGTGGTTCTGTATGCATGGGGAGGGGAGATAGGCATCGAAACGCCCGCTCTTGGCGGGATTGGCGATGATTTCGCCGGTCATCAGATCAGGAACGGCATCCGGTTGCAAACCCGTGAAGGTCATGGTCGTCCTCCTTTAGGGCAGTGTCTTGTAGGCGTCGGCAAGCGATGTGTAGTCGGCGTCGCTGATCGGCATCAGCGGTGCGCGCGTGCGCTTCCAGGCCGGGTTGCCGGTCTTCAGGCCGACCATCGCCTTGATCGTCGGAATCTGTACATAGGAGTTGGACAATGTGCGATAGGCGTTGATGCGCGCTTGCGCTGTCTCGACCGCCTCAGCGCCGCTTTCGTCGTGGACCTTGTCATAGACGGTGCGCAGCGAATCCGCTACCAGGTTTGAGGTGGCGGTGATGCAGCCGGCACCGCCTGCCTTGAGCAGTGGCAGCAGAAGCGGATCGACCCCGGCGAGAAC
>NZ_DDHH01000166.1:0-22011 GCF_002338015.1 Rhizobium sp. UBA1881 | reverse complement strand
AAGCAGAAGCGGATCGGCCCCGGCGAGAACCGAGAAGCCGGGATAGGCGGCGATGATAGCCTGCATGTTGTTGAAATCGCCAGCTGATTCCTTGATGCCGACAACAGTGTCGGGGAAGGCTTCGATCAGTCGACCAATCAGCGGAACCGATAGCGGAACGCCGGAAACCTGCGGAATATGATAGAGGATGACCTGCAGCTTGCTGTCGGAGATCTTTTCCAAAATCTGCGAATAGGCAGTAAACAGGCCGTCGTCGGAAACGCCCTTGTAGTAGAAGGGTGGCAACATCACGACCTTGGTGACGCCGAGTGATAGGGCATGCTTTGTGAGATCGACCGTTTCCTGTATAGCGACGACGCCGGTGCCCGGCAGCAGCTTGTCGGCAGGAATGCCGGCTTTTAGCGCCGCCTCGAGGATCGCCTTGCGCTCGCTCGACGAGAATGAGTTTGCCTCGCCCGTGGTGCCCAGCAGCGCCACGCCGTGGCATCCCTCGGATAGCAGTCGCTGACAATGTTCGGTGAAGAGGCCGAGATCCGGACTTCCGTCGGCATTGAGCGGGGTTGCGGCGGCGCTATAGACACCAGTGATCTTTTGCTTGTTCATGTCGTCCTCCTCGGATGAACGCCGCATATCGCGGCAAAAGGCGGGAAACCCGGCCTGCAAGATGCGGTTTTCTTCATCCTCGTCTTGCATGTTGTCAATATGACAATAGGCATTTCAATCGATCGTATTTTTCAACGCATTGAAATAACACATTAAAATTTTTGTCGATTTCGCAGAAGTGTGGGAGAATTAATTTTTGTTGACATATTTACATTAACGAGCGAGTGTCTGCGCCATGTCATGACGCACTTTCGGGATGGAGCGAAAGAGGCAAGCGTCATCGATTTTGTCATGGGAGGATGGAATGACTGATCGGACGAATGAGAATAAGGGCCAGGAAAAGGGATTGTCGCGCCGCGAGGCGCTGAAGCTCGGCCTCGCCGCAGGTGTTGGGCTCACCGTTTTCGGCTTGAACGCCAAAATCGTGCTTGCAGATGACGGGCAGGTGCTCAAGGTCGCCAACCCGGCGTTTAACCAGGATTGGTCGCCGTTGCGCGGCGGTGGTGTTCCGTTCCGCTGGAACTCGATCTGGTGGGCATCGCCGATGTATTTCGACAGCGAAGGCAAGATCAAGCCTTACGTCTTCACCAGCTGGGAATCGCCGGACAACAAAGTCTGGACCTTCAAGATCGATCCCAAGGCAACCTTCTCCGACGGAAGCAAGATTACCTCGGCTGACGTCAAGGGCTCCTGGGAAGTCGCCTCCATGCCCAACACCAAGAGCCAGCGTGCAGATCAGGTGCTGAGCAAGGTTGAGGGCTACAAGGAAATCGGTGCCGGTTCCGGCAACCAGCTGACGGGTGTCGCAACCCCTGATGAAGGCACTGTCGTCGTGACGCTGACGGAAGCTGATCCGATCTTCTTCATGCGCCTTGCCAACCACATCGCGCCGATCACCAAGGCCGCGCAGTCTCGCGGCAGCGACGGCGAGGAAGTGGCGGATTGGTACAAGCCCGACAGCAGCGCCGTCTATTCCGGCCCGTTCAAGCTCACCAGCATCGATATCGACGCAGGCAAGCTGGTATTCGAGCCAAACGAGAACTTCTTCGGCCCGAAGCCAAAGCTGGCCCGCATCGAGATCACCTCGATTGAAGACAATGTAACGGCGACGTCGCTGATCAAGTCCGGCGAATTCAACGCGCATACCGAATTGGTGACCTCGACGATCATCCAGGATCTTGGCCCCGAATTCTCCGCCGGTCCGCTGATCCCGACAAGCCAGCACTTCTGGTTCAACGTCACCCGCGCACCGATGGACGATCCGAAGGTTCGTCAGGCGCTGATCATGGCGATCGACCGTGACGGTCTCTTCAAGGCGTCCTATCCTGATGGTCCGCACAAAAAGGCCGACCAGATCCTGAACTCCGTACCCGGCGCCGACAACTCCGGCTTCGAGCCCTATCCTTATGATCCGGCCGCCGCCAAGAAGCTGCTCGCCGAATCCAGTTACGGTGGTCCAGAACGCCTGCCGAAGATCCTCTTCGTCGGCATCTCTGCCCCGGCCATCCAGGCGGCGGCGCAGTATATCGCCGAGCAGTGGCGCCAGAACCTCGGCATCACTGCCGTCGACATGAAGCCGCAGCAGGATAGCTATGCCGGCCCGGACCAGAACGCGGTGCAGATCTTCCGCGACGACGTCGGCACCCGTGTTCCTGACGCAGTCTCCTATCTCGCCGGCTGCATCGCCTCGACCTCGTCCAACGCCCAGAACAAGCTCGGCGGCTACAAGAATGACAAGGTCGATGCCGCACTTGCGGAAGCCGCGACCAAGGCGGCCGACGATCCCGATCGCATCAAGCTCGCCCAGGATGCCCAGAAGGCATTCCGCGAAGATTGGGCCTTCATTCCGTGGTACTCTCAGGCGATGTCGCGCTGGGCCACCAAGGAGGTCAAGGGCATGGAGAAGAACCTCGACTGGCAGGTCGTGGCGCCCTGGGACATTTCGATCGGCTGAGCCGGTCCGAAACCTACGAACAGATAGCCCACCCGTAATCGGATTTTGGGCAACCTAGCAACCGCGCGAAGACCGCAAGGCCTTCGCGCAAGTTTCAAGAAGACATCGCATGTCCGCGTGAAAGCGGAAACGTGTCTGCCAACCGGTGGGAGGTGACCTTGTTACGCTACGTGCTAACCCGGTTTGCCATCTGGATTCCGTCAGTCCTTATCGTCATGCTGGCCGTCTATGCGCTGGCGTTCTATGGTGCTGGCGATCCGATCAAGCTGATCTTTCTGCGCGCACCGGGCGACGTCGCCTATAACCCGCAGCGCATCGAAGCCATCCGCGAGAGTGCCGGCCTGAACCGGCCCTTCATCGAGCAGTTCGGCCTTTACATCTGGAACCTGCTGCATGGCCAGTTCGGCAACTCGCTGACATCCGGGCGCTCTGTCTGGGCCATGGTTTCGGCTGCCGCTCCCGTCTCCTTCAAGCTGGCGCTCTGTTCCATCATCCTCACGACGGTCATTGCCATTCCGCTCGGCATGATCGCCGCGATGAACCAGAACAGCCGCCTCGACTACACCATCCTCGGCTCGGCGCTGTTCCTCTGGGCAATCCCAGCCTATGTCGCCGGCCCGCTTTTGATGGTTGGCCTCATCGTGCTGATGCCGATGATCAAGGTTCCCTATGGCTGGGGCGGCGTCTTCGATGTGCGCATCTTGTTGCCGCTGATCGTCCTTTCCTTCCAACCGATCGCACTGATCGTGCGACAGACGCGTGCCGCCGTCATCGAGGTTCTGTCCGAGGATTTCGTCCGTACCGCTCGCGCCAAGGGCGTGCCTGAAATGGTCGTGGCGCTGCGCCATATCCTGCGCCCGGTGCTGACACCCGTCGTCACCCAGCTCGGCCTGATCATGATCACCATCGTCAACGGCGCGATCTTCGTCGAGCTCGTCTTCGGTCTGCCAGGTCTTGGCCGCCTGACCGTACAGGCGCTGACCAATTCGGACTATCCCGTCATTCTGGCGATCACGCTTATCGGATCTTTCCTGGTGATGATGTCGAACCTTCTCGTCGACGTTCTCTACCCGCTGCTTGATCCGCGTGCCAACGATGCAAGAAGGAGCCGCTGACCATGTCCGCCATCCCTCTCTCTCCCGTCGCCCAACAGGAAGAAGCACCCGTCAGCCTGTGGCGCGATGCGTGGTATCGCCTGAAGCGCAACAAGCTTGCCGTCTTCGGTCTCGCAGTCGTGCTCATCTTGGCCTTCGCCGCGATCTTCGGCCCCTATCTGACGCCTTATGACTATCTGAGCCAGGACCTGCAGGCCCGCAACGCCGTCCCGTCGCTGACGCATCTCTTCGGTACCGACGATCTCGGCCGCGACGTCTTCAGCCGTGTTGTCTTTGGCACCCGCACGGCCTTCCTGGTTGCTGTCATCGTGACCGTCATCGCAGTGTTCATCGGGACCCTACTCGGGGCGATTGCCGGCTTCTTCGGCAATCCGTTCGATCGCGTCATCATGTGGTTGACCGACATGACGATGTCGGTGCCGAACCTGCTCCTGGTCGTCGTCATCAACGCATCGCTGAAGTCGCCGATCACCAAGTGGATGGAGGCGCAGTATCTGGCGACCCTCAACCCCTTCTATCGCCAGACGATCTGGGTCGATTTCATGCTGGTCTTCGGCTCGATGGCGCTTATCTCCTGGCCGCCTTATGCACGCCTCGTTCGCGCTCAAGTCCTGTCGATCCGCAGCCGTCCCTATATCACTGCTGCCCAAGCGCTCGGTCTGTCGAATTGGATCATCATGAAGCGCTACGTCATTCCGAACGCGCTTGGTCCTCTGATCGTCTCGGTTAGTGCCGGTCTTGGCACGGCCATGGTGCTCGAAAGCGCCTTCAGCTTCCTCGGTGTCGGCGTCAATCCGCCCACGCCCAGCTGGGGCAATATGATCTCCGACGGTCTGCGTGTCTGGCAGCACTATCCGCATCTGCTGGCCGCTCCGGCCGCCGTCCTCGGGCTTGCCTCGGTCGCCTTCAGCTTCCTCGGCGACGGCCTCAACGACGCCCTCAATCCGCGGGGTTCCAAGTAATGACCCAGGTGATGAACACGACGCGATCCAACGAGAAATTGCTCGATGTCCGCGGCCTGACAGTCGAGATTGACGGCAGGAACGGCCCGGCCGTCGTGGTCGATGGTATCGACCTTCACGTCAACAAGGGCGAAACGCTCGGCGTCGTCGGCGAATCCGGTTGCGGCAAGAGCCTGACCATGCTGAGCCTGATGCGGCTCTTGCCGAACAAGATCAGGGTCACCAAGGGCTCTGCAAGCTTTGACGGCCACGACCTGCAGAAGATGTCGAACAAGGAGCTGCGCAAGGTCCGTGGCGGCGACATTGGCTTCGTTTTCCAGGATCCGATGACCTCGCTGAACCCGGTGATGCGCATCGGCGACCAGATCTGCGAACCGCTGATCTACCACCGCGGCATGAAGAAGGCGCAGGCACGCGCACGCGCCGTAGAGCTTTTGCGCCTCGTGGGTATCCCTGGACCGGAAGAGCGGCTTCAAGCCTATCCTCACGAACTCTCCGGCGGCATGCGCCAACGCGTCATGATCGCAATCGGCCTCGCCTGCAATCCGAAGCTCCTGATTGCCGACGAACCGACAACAGCGCTTGACGTTACCATCCAGGCGCAGATCGTCGACCTCGTCAAGGACCTGCGCGCCAAGCTCGGCATGTCGGTCGTCTGGATCACCCACGATCTGGCATTGATCGCTGGTCTGGTCGACCGTGTTGCTGTGCTTTACGCCGGCACCGTGGTTGAAGATGCACCAGTCGACGAACTCTATGCCCGCCCGAGCCATCCCTATACGCGCGGCCTGCTTGCCTCGATTCCGAAGCTGTCGGATGCGCCGGCAAGCCGGCTGAGCTCGATCGGTGGTACGCCGCCAGAGCCAGGACGCCGCCCCAAGGGCTGCCCTTTTGCCCCGCGCTGTCCGTTGGCGGAAGCCATCTGCCATGAAAGCGTGCCGAAACTCGAACCGATTGCGGGCGCTACAAACCACCGCACCGCCTGCTTCGTCGTTCAGAAAATGCAGGAGGCCGCGTGATGGGTGCCCAACCGCTGCTCAAGGTCGAAAATCTCGTCAAGCATTTCCACGTCAAGCTCGGTGCATTCGGTGAGCGCTCGGCAACCGTTTACGCGCTCGACAACGTCAATCTAGACATCATGGAGGGGGAGACGCTCTCGCTCGTCGGCGAATCCGGCTGCGGCAAGTCGACAACGGGCTTCACCATCCTCAACCTTTACAAGGCGACATCAGGCAAGGTCGTCTACAAGGGACAGGATTTGGCGACGCTGGATGAAAAGCAGATGCGGCCCTTCCGCCGCGACCTGCAGATCGTCTTCCAGGACCCCTATTCGACGCTCAACCCGCGCATGACGATCGGTGAGGCCGTCGGTGAGCCGATCCTCTTCCACAAGCTTTGCTCCAAGGCCGAGCTGAAAGATCGCGTCGCAGCGCTTTTGACGGACGTCGGCCTGCCGACCCGCTTTGCGCAGCGCTATCCGCACGAGCTTTCCGGCGGCCAGCGTCAGCGCGTCGTCATCGCCCGCGCGCTCGCCTGCCAGCCGAAATTCATAGTTTGTGACGAGGCGATTTCGGCGCTCGACGTGTCTATCCAGGCACAGATCATCAATCTCCTGCTCGATCTGCAGGAAAAATACGGCCTCACATACCTGTTTATCGCTCATGACCTCGCCGTCGTGCGACACATCAGCACCCGCGTCGGCGTCATGTATCTCGGGCGCCTGGCCGAACTCGCGACCCGCGAGGAACTGTTCGAAAACCCGCTTCACCCCTATACCAAAGCGCTGCTTTCGGCCGTACCGGAAACCGATCCAGAGCTTGAACGCACCCGGACACGGCAGATCCTCCAAGGCGACGTCCCGAGCCCGCTCAATCCACCGAGCGGCTGCCGCTTCCATTCACGCTGTCCAATCGCCATGGATGTGTGCAGCAAGGTCGTCCCGGAGTGGAAGGAGGCAAAGCCCGGCCATCTCGTTGCCTGCCATGCGGTCAACACGGGACAGACTGCATGAAGTTGAAGGTCGCGATCATCGCAGACGATCTGACCGGCGCGCTCGATACGGGAACACCCTTCGTCGACGCCGGTCTTTCCGTTGCCGTGGCGATCGAAATCGAAGCCATCAAAGATGCTCTGGCAACTGGTTGTGAGGTGGTGGTGGTCAACACCGCCTCGCGCGCCCTCCCGGAGGGGGACGCGGCGAGAAGGGTCGGCCTTGCAGCCAGTGCTCTTCTTGCCGCACACCCCGAGATCGTCCTGAAGAAGATCGATTCCCGACTGAAGGGCAATGTGGCGGCCGAAAGCATTGCGATTGCCGCGATCTTCGGCCACGACGAAATCACTGTAGCCCCTGCAATTCCCGATCAGGAACGCTTTACCCGCGACGGCCATGTGGTTGGGCGCGGGGTCGAGCAGCCGCTGCCCGTTGCCGCCCTTTTCGAGGGCCGTCACGACGCGGTCACGCTCGCCGATGCCGATAGCGATGCGGATCTCGACCGGATCGTATCCAAGTTCGATTGGCATAAGACGCTTGGCGTCGGCGCGCGTGGCCTCGGCAGCGCTTTTGCCCGTCGTCTTCGCCGTTCACGCGATGCGGCGACTGCGTTTGAACCGGCGCGCAACACGCTCTTTGCTTTCGGTTCCAGAGACCCGATCACCGGTGCGCAAATGGCCCGGCTCAATACGTCGGGTGCTTTGCATGCGTCGATCCCCGCGCCGATGGGCGTGCTCGAAGAGGACAGCACACTGAGCTTGCCGGCGCTTTTGTTTTGCACCGGCGATATGTCCGAGGATGCGGTTATCGTTGCGGATCGTTTCGCAAAGGGCGTGAGATCGGCGATCGAGCAGACGCGTCCCGATATGCTGATGGTCGGTGGCGGCGACACGGCGCTGGCGGTGTTTCGCGCGCTCGGTGTGCGCACACTTTTGCCCAAGGGTGAAATAGAGGCAGGTATTCCCTGGTTTGACGTGACTGATGCCGATGGTCGCCATTTCCGTAGTGCGGTAAAATCCGGGGGCTTTGGGAATTCCGATAGTTTGCTAAGACTGATTTCGCAGAATCAGGCGGCGTGAAACAATGCCGGCGGGGAGAATAGACGTGGATGAAGCAAACGGTGCGCCGGCAACCCCGGCGCCGAAGCCGGAGCGCGGCAAGCCTATGAAACTGGTGGACCGCGTGTTCGATCAGTTGCAGGAGCGTATTCGTGCCGGAAACTATCCGCCGGATTCAAGGTTGCCGGGCGAGCACGAGCTGGCGTCCATGCTTGGCGTTTCCAGGCCTATTGTTCGTGATGCGTTGGCAAAGCTGCGCGACCAGGGCATGGTCTATGCCCGTCAGGGAGCCGGAACCTTCGTCAGCGCCAACAGTTCGCCAACCACGCATCTTTCCTATTCACCGGTCAAGACGATCGCAGATATCCAGCGTTGCTACGAATTTCGTCTCACGATCGAGCCTGCCGCCGCCTATTTCGCGGCCAAGCGCCGCGATGAGGCTGCGATACAGAAGATCGCCTCGGCGCTTGCCGATCTCAGGGAAGCGACAAGCCATCAGTTGCACCGGACCGATGCGGACTTCAATTTCCACCGCGCCGTGACTGAAGCCGCCAACAACCACTATTACACAGCCTCGATCGATGCGTTGAAAGCCCATATCGCAGTTGGCATGCATCTCCACGGGCTATCCTTGCTGGGACCGAGACCCGGGCTCGAACAGGTCTTCCAGGAGCACAACACCATCTACAAGGCGATTGCCGAGGGCCGGGCCGAGGAAGCGCGCGACCTGATGCAGTCGCATCTCGAAGGGTCTCGAGATCGATTGTTCGAGGGCAGGGCGCTCGATCTGTCGTTCTGACGCTTTTAGGCATCGAGTGGCTTGCCGCCACAGCGTTTCGCGCTCATGTAGACTGGATCAGGCTGCATGGAGACTTGGCATGACATTTCCGCTGTTCGACCTCACAGGAAAGCGCGCACTGGTGACGGGATCGTCGCAAGGCATTGGGTTGACCTTGGCGCGTGGTCTGGCCGAACATGGCGCTTCGGTCGTGATCAACGGCCGCGACGCAGGCAAGCTTGCCATGGCATCGCTTAGTCTGTCGGAAGCCGGGCACGATGTTCATGTCTCAACCTTCGATGTCACGGATCATGACGAGGTGAAGAGCGCCGTCGATGCGATCGAGCGTGATATCGGGCCGATCGACATCCTCGTCAACAATGCCGGCATGCAGTATCGCGCGCCGCTTGAAGTGTTTCCATCGGACAAATGGGATCAGCTGCTGCGCACAAACATTTCCAGCGTGTTCTACGTCAGCCAGGCGGTCGCAACGCACATGATTACGCGTGGCCACGGCAAGATTATCAACATCGCATCCGTGCAAAGTGAGTTGGCTCGCCCGGGCATCGCACCCTATACGGCAACCAAAGGCGCGGTGAAGAACCTGACGCGCGGGATGTCGGCCGATTGGGCCAAACACGGCCTGCAGGCAAACGCTATCGCGCCTGGCTATTTCGACACGCCGCTCAATCAGGCGCTCGTCGATAGCGCGGAATTCACCGCGTGGCTGGAAAAGCGCACGCCCGCCGGGCGCTGGGGCAACATTGACGAACTGATCGGCGCCGCTGTGTTTCTGGCAGCGCCGGCATCCTCTTTCGTCAATGGCCATACGCTTTACGTCGATGGCGGCATCACCACCTCTTTGTGAGAGGTGGTCGCGCTTCCGTCAGGTCGGCGGCGCGCCCAATGCGTGCAGGATGCCGCGAAGCTCGGCAAGCCCTCTCAATCGACCGATCGCCGGATAGCCAGGCGTGGTGGTCTTGGTGAGGTCGTCGAGCATGCGGTGGCCATGGTCCGAGCGGAAAACGATCGTCTCATTGACCGTGCGGTTGCGGTCTTCCGCGACCAGTTCCTTCAATACGGCGACCATGTCGACATCGCCTTCGAGATGCGCGCTTTCGTGGAAGCTGCGGCCGTCGCCTTCGCGTTTGGTCGCTCGCAAATGCGCGAAATGAATGCGCGAGGCAAACCGCCGTGCGATGGCGGGCAGGTCGTTGTCAGCACGTACGCCGAGACTGCCGGTGCAGTAACACATGCCGTTTGCTGGCGACGGGACCGCATTGAACAGCGCGGCATAATCCTCGGCGGTGGACGCGATGCGCGGCAGGCCAAACAGCGAGCGCGGCGGATCGTCGGGATGAAGCGTCAGCTTGACGCCACGGGCTTCCGCCACTGGAGCCACGGCCTCCAGAAACTCGATCAGATGCTGGCGCAGGCGGCCGGCATCGATGCCGGCATAGGCGGCGAGACGGTCGCGAAACTCCGGGATGGTTAGCGGCTCGGTTGTCGATCCCGGCAAGGCCGAAGTGATGTTGCGGGTGATATCGGCGATGTCGTCCTCAGACATGGCCTCGAAGGCGGCGCGGGCGCGGGCCTTGTCTTGCGCCGAATAGGCCGCATCGGCGCCGTCGCGCTGAAGAATGAAGAGATCAAAGGCGGCGAACTTCTCGTGGTCAAACCGCATCGCCGTCGCGCCGGTGTCGATCTCGTGGTCGAGGTCGGTGCGCGTCCAGTCGACGACAGGCATGAAATTGTAGCAGACGATCGGGATGTTGCAGGCCGCGACCGCTTCAAGGCTTGCGATCCACGCCTCGATTTCGGCCTTCGCCTGCCCACCCTTGCGCTTCACGGCATCGGGAATGGGAATGCTCTCGACCACCGACCATGCAAGCGATGAACGCCCCGGTGGAGTGGTCTCGATCATCGCCTGGCGCTCGCGCACCTCGGCCTCGGTCCAGGCGCGGCCGATCGGCACCTGGTGCAGCGATGACACGATGTTAGTCGCTCCGGTCTGTCTCACCTCGTCGAGGGCCACCGGCGCATCCGGTCCGAACCATCTCCAACCTTGCCGCATCTGTTTCCTCCTTCAATGCCTTTTGTTTTGGTGTCGCTGTCGTCAGCAGAAATAGTCGGGGTAGCGTGTGCGCAGCTCCGCCACGTCAGGGATGACAGCACTTAGATGATGGGTCATTGCGGCGCGTGCAGCCTCGACGTCATGAGCTGCGATTGCGTCGCGGATGACGGCGTGCTCGCCCACTACATTCTCCATGCGGCCGAGCACCGGCAACGTCAGCCGCCGAGCGCGGTCGATCTGGACCTTGACAGATTTGAGGATGCTCCAGATCCCGGGATAGCCGGCGATCTGCGCAATTGCCTCGTGAAAAGCCTCATCCTCTTCGTGGAAGCCCGACGTGTCGCCCAGGATGGAAAGCGCTCTTTGGCGGATGATGATGGCATCGAGGCGGGCAAGATCAGACGCCGAAGCGATCTCTGCCGCGCGCTCGACCGTCGTTCCCTCCAGCGCCTTGCGCACCACGACGGCCTCGGGGATCGCCGAAACCGGTACGCGCGACACGACGGTGCCCGACTGCGGATAAATATCGACCAGCCCGCCTTCCGACAAGCGGAGCAGTGCTTCGCGAACGGGTGTCCGGCTGACCGCGAAATCCTCGGCGATACGCTTTTCCTGCAAGGCGATCCCGGGCGGCATCTTGAGCGACACGATATCGTTGTAGAGCTGTTCGAATATTGCGTCCGCCGTCGTGACGCGCCGAAGCTTTGCCGGCCGTTCGGCCGGCGCCGAAAGGTCAGGGGTGGCGGTGACTGCGCCTGATTGCATGAAAAGTCCCAATGTTGACTTGACTGTGCATACTAGTATATCAATTCTACATAGCTGCCAAGA
Source organism: Rhizobium sp. UBA1881 (assembly GCF_002338015.1). Lineage (NCBI taxonomy): Bacteria > Pseudomonadati > Pseudomonadota > Alphaproteobacteria > Hyphomicrobiales > Rhizobiaceae > Rhizobium > Rhizobium sp. UBA1881. Next base: position 10,649 of record NZ_DDHH01000166.1, on the reverse strand, counting down.
TCCACCGCGGAGGAACGGTGTTTCTGGTAAGAAATTCAGGAGGTTCCAAACAAGAACGGCCAGAAAATCCGACCGCATAAATGGATCAGGATACGCACGTGCGCGGAATTATCGTGCTCGTGCAGCCAAAAGAGGAGGAGAAATCAGCATGAAATTTACCCGCAGAACATTCGTCGCAACCGCAGCAAGTGCGGCTGTTGCCACCATGCTTCCGGTCAAGGTGTGGGCGCAGGCCAAGAAGCCCGCAAGCCCCGTGACCATCACAATCGCCGACGTCGCCGGCAACCTGGCGCTGACGCAAGGCATGTTTGAGGCCTATGCCTCCGAGAAAGCCGACTGGGTTTCCAACTTTGCCTTCACCAAGGCGCCGGCCCCTGAGTTGCCTGGCAAGATCAAGGCACAGCAGGCAGCCGGTAAGGTCGATATTGATCTCGTGCTGACCGGCACCGATGCGCTGTCGGCGGGTCTCGACCAGGGGCTATGGCTGGATCTGTCCGCGCACAAGGCCGACCTGCCTGATATCGAAAAGATCCTGCAACCGCAGGCATTCAAGATGCAGGCGCTCGCCAAGGACCAGGGTATTGTCATTACCTATTATCCCTCCGGCCCCTTGATCGAATACATGCCCGACAAGGTCGCCAATCCGCCGAAATCGGCACCCGAATTGCTGGAATGGGCAAAGACCAACAAGAACCGTTTCATCTACGCCCGCCCTGCCAATTCCGGTCCCGGCCGCACCTTCCTCATGGGGTTGCCCTATTTGCTCGGTGACAGCGATCCTCGTGATCCGGTCAAGGGCTGGGACAAGACCTGGGAATATCTTTCAGCGCTCGGCGAGCATATCGAATACTACCCGACCGGCACCGGTCAGGTGATGAAGGAACTTGGCGAGGGGACGCGCGACATCGTTGTTTCAACCACAGGCTGGGACATCAATCCGCGTGCGCTCGGCATTGTTCCTGCTGAGGCGAAAGTGCAGAAGCTGGAAGGCTTCCATTGGGTGACGGATGCGCACTACGCCGTTATCCCCAAGGGCGTCTCCGACGAGAAGATCGCGGTGCTGATCGACGTCTTGAATTACATCTTGCAGCCAAAGCAGCAGGCGATCGCCTATGACGCCGGCTATTTCTATCCGGGTCCCGCCGTCAAGGACGTTACGATCGATATGGCGCCGCAGGAAAGCCAGGACACGATCAAGGAGTTCGGCCGTCCAGAATATGCCGACTGGATCGCCAACAATCCGCTGGAAGTGCCGCTCGAGCCGAAGCAGCTCGTTGAAGCATTCCGGATCTGGGACGAAAAGATCGGCGCCAAGAAGGGCTGATCCCTGACATTGCCGGCACCGGCTGCAATAGCCGGGCCGGCTACTTCCATCCTGACACGGAGAGTGGTTTGAACTCGGTAGCGAATAAGGTCTCTTCGCGCGGCACTGCGCGTCTTGAACTCGATGGGCTCAGCCGCTCCTTCGGCGCCTACAATGCGCTTGATGGTATTGATCTTGCAATCGAGCCTGGTGAATTCGTGGCGCTGCTTGGTCCGTCAGGCTGCGGCAAGTCTACGGCGCTGAATTGCATCGCCGGCCTTTTGGGGTTGTCTGGCGGCGAGATCCGTCTGGGTGGAAGTCGCATCGACCAGCTCGAGCCCGAACGCCGAGGGTTCGGAATGGTGTTTCAAAGCTACGCGCTCTTTCCACATATGAGTGTGCGCAAGAATGTCGGCTTTGGTCTGACCATGCAGGGTATCAAGGGGCAGGAGGCCGACAAGCGCATCAGTGACGCTCTGGCGCTGGTGCGGTTGGAAAGCCAGGCGGACAAACTTCCGGGGCAGCTTTCAGGCGGTCAGCAGCAGCGCGTGGCAATCGCGCGCGCCATCGTCATCCGCCCGCCGGTTGTCCTCATGGACGAGCCATTGTCCAATCTCGACGCCAAGCTACGCCTGGAGATGCGCGCCGAAATCCGCGGCATCCACGATCAGATCGGCTCGACGACGATTTACGTTACGCACGACCAGGACGAGGCGCTGTCGCTGGCCGACCGCATCGTGGTCATGAGCCAGGGACACATCGAGCAGATCGGCTCACCACAGGATCTTTATCAGCGGCCCATTAATGTTGGCGTTGCCGATTTCATGGGGTTTCGGACCCGTGTCCCCGGTAAGGTCGTCTCGGTCTCCGGCGAGGAGGCGGAGATCGACGTTGCCGGCGCGCGTATCACCGGGACGATGCGCACGCCGCTCAAAACAGGCGAGGCCGCTATCCTCTCGGTGCGGCCCGAGGATCTGGTGGCCGCTGACGAGGGGATTGCCGCGACCGTATCAAGCATGGAGTATCGTGGCCGCGCCTTCTTCGGGCTGGCGCGCTCGGATGACGGCTCCGACCTCTACTTCCGGGCTGACGATGCGCTTGCGCGCGGAACGCCGACGCGGCTGAAGCCGATCGCGGGCAGGGCGCTTTTGTTCGGAGACAGCGCACGATGAGCGCGCCATCGCTTCGAACGCGGCTGGCCGCCAGAGGTTTTGACGGTACCACCATGCTGATCATGCCTGGCCTTGGCTTCATGATCGCGCTGTTCGTCTATCCGTTTTTGTACGGCGTCGTGGATTCACTCACCCCCAAGGATGGCGCTTGGTACGCCAATTATGCCAAGTTCTTCAGCGATCCCTTCCAGTACAACACCATCGGTGCGACACTCTGGCTGGCACTGCCGGTGACGATCATCAATCTCGCCTTCGCCGTGCCTGTTGCCTTTCGTGTGCGATTGATGCGCCGGCAGCGTCTGCTGACGACTATTCTGGTTCTGCCCATAACGCTTGGCACGGTTTTCGTCGCAGATGGGTTGCTGACATTTTTGGGACCCCGCGGCTGGTTCAACCACACGCTTCTCATGATCGGCATCATCGACAATCCGATCAAGCTGACCAACAACTACTGGGGGGTGTTCGCATCACTGCTGATCACCGGCTTTCCCTTCGCGTTCCTTCTGACCCTTTCTTACATCAGCGGGATCGATCCAGCGATCGAGCAGGCAGCCGCAACGCTCGGGGCTGGCCCAAGGCAGCGTTTCGTGCGGGTCTTCCTCCCGCTGCTGGTGCCGGGTCTTGCTGTGACATTCTGCCTTGCCTTCGTTCAGGCATTCGCCGTGTTCCCGTCGGCCGTGCTTCTCGGTGCACCGGCAGGCCCGACCCGTGTCATTTCGATTGCTGCCTATCAGGCCGCGTTCGAGCAGTATGATCACTCGCTGGGCTCTGCGATTGCGCTGATCATGGGTGGTGTAGAACTGGCTGTCGTGCTGGCCGTTCTCGGCGCACGCTCATTCTTTTACCGCGGCCCCGCCGGCGGCACGAAAGGCTGACCATGATCCGCGACCAAGGCCTCACCTCGAAGATCTGGCGCTTCGCCATCTGGGCGCTGGCCACGCTCTTCGTCCTCAATCTCCTGGCCGTCATCGCCGCCGTCGTCGTCAACTCGTTTGCGACACGATGGCTCGGTACATGGCTGCCGGCTGGCTGGACGACCAAATGGTATTTTAGCGCCTGGAAGGAATTTCAGCTTTCCAGTGTCGTCCTCGTTACCTTCGAGATCGTCTTCACCGTGGTCATCATCTCCGGCATTCTCGGCGTGACGACCGCCTATGCCCTTGCACGTCGCGAGTTCGCAGGCAAACGGCTGGTCATTCTACTCTTCCTTCTCCCCCTGCTCATCCCACCGCTTACCTACGGCATTCCGCTGGCGACGGTGCTCTATCAACTGGGGCTGGGTGGAACCTTCTGGGGCGTCGTTCTCATCAACGTCGTGCCGTCGCTTCCCTTCGTGGTGCTGGTAATGATCCCCTTCATTGAGCAGATCGATCCGCGCATCGAAGCCGCTGCCCGCGTCTTTGGCGCAGGCACCACCAGCCTGTTCGTGCGCATTCTCCTGCCGTTGCTTCTGCCAGGCATGCTGGCGGCACTGCTTTTGGTTCTGGTTCGCACGATAGCGATGTTCGAGCTCACCTTCCTGATTGCCGGCCCGACCACGCAGACCCTCGTGGTCTCGCTCTATTATGCCGTTTTTGCCTCTGGCGTGAGGGCTGGCCAATCGATTGACGCCATGGCCGTTGTCTACATGGTGACGACATTGTTCTGGCTGGTGATCGCGCTTCAGTTCGTCAACCCGACGCAGATCGTCGCAAGGGCAAAACAGCAGTCCGCCCACTGAACGGACGCGCCTGGAGCACGTCATCGCTCTGGAGTTTCTGTTAACAGAAAACTTATTGGGTAGGGCGTGTGTTCTTGACTATCGGCAATGGGCTGCCAAGTATTGACGGCGTGACGGTCATTTCTTGAGGAAGTTGATCATGGCGCAGTACAAAGAGACCAACCGCTTTCACTGTGAGAGCAGTTCCGGCGCGCATTATGTTGTTATCGAACAGATCCTGACATCGCGTTTGGCGCTTGATGTCGGAGCAAGCCCGCGCACCGATTACGTTACTGACACCGGCGAGATCGCTGAGCGGCTGGATGACGATACCTTCCTTCTGCTTATGTCAGCGGAGGTCTTGCATGTCGCCTGAGGCGGGATGTGCCAGTCGAGTGCTGGAAATTCCGGCCGGATGGCTTTAACTGGAGCCTTAGTCCTGCGCCAGGCGATTCTGGATGCGATCCGGAAACCCATGGCCGACGAAGACAACCAATCTGATACACCCACCAACCGGATGCAAAGCTGGGCGCGCAACTCGACCATCTATCGCTTGGGACGACAGATGATGACCGAGAAGCAGCTGGCTGAAGCGATCTCGCGCAAGGCCAAACAGAAGTTCGAGGATATATCGCAAGCTCAGGTCAAGGCGCTCGCCGATCTCGCGGTCAAGTTCGGCCATGAGCAGGGCGGGCTGAACGATGTCGTCTACGCCGAGATCAGCGTCCGATCCGGCGTGCGCAGCGGCCGATCAAAACGGATCATGGCGCAGAAACTCGCGATCAAAGGCATCGACCGCGAGACGGCCGTCATCGCGCTTGAGGAGAGCGACGACCTCGTGGCCGCGATCAACTTCGCCCGCAAACGTGGCTTCGGCCCCTTCCGGCGCGAAGAGGCCGACGAGAAGCGCTACAACAAGGAAATGTCGGCCTTCGCCCGCAACGGCTTCGGTTTCGAATTGGGACGCTCGGTTCTCGGCATGAGCCGCGATAAAGCCGAGACGGTGCTCGTCGAGCGACGGTCGTAGACACAGGCGACAGAACTCAAATTTCGGTCGTCTCGTCCCTCAGATATGCAATGCGTGCCCAAGCGCCTTCAGCGCCGCTTCCTGAACCGCTTCGCTGCGTGTCGGATGGGCGTGGATCGTGCCGGCGATATCCTCCAGGCGAACGCACATCTCGATCGCCAGCGCAAACGCTGCCGACAATTCGGAGACACCGCGACCGACCGCGTGAAGGCCGAGCACGAAATTGGTGTCGGCGCGGGCCACCACACGCACGAAGCCATCCTCGGATTGCATGGTCATGGCCCGGCCATTGGCCGAGAAAGGAAACTGGCCAACACGGATATCATAGCCCTGCGCGCGGGCCTCTTCCGGTGACAGGCCGGCGCTGACGATCTCTGGGTCCGTAAAGCAAACGGCGGGAATGCAGCGTTTGTCGAAGCTTCGCGGCCGGCCGGCGATGATTTCTGCCACCATCTCGCCCTGCGCCATCGCCCTGTGTGCAAGCATCGGTTCGCCAGTAATGTCACCAATGGCGTAAACACCGCGCATCGAGGTGCGGCACCGGTCGTCAATGCGTAGATATGGCCCGGCGCGATCGAGATCGAGTTCCTCCAATCCCGCGCCTGATGTTTGTGGCCTGCGGCCGACAGTGACAAGTATCCTGTCAGCCGGCAGCTTGACCTCGCGGCCGTCGGCCTGCTCGATGCTCAGGCTTTCGCCGGAATCGGACAGCGCCTTTGCCTTAGCTCCGAGGTGAAGATCAATGCCGCGCTCCTTCAGCGCCTTTGCGACGGGGCGGACGAGCTCGGCATCGTATTGCGGCAGGATCTGGCCCGTCGCCTCGACTATGGTGACCAAAGAGCCAAGCTTGGCGAAGGCCGTGCCGAGTTCGAGGCCGATATAGCCGGCGCCGACCACCACCAGTCTTTCGGGCACGCTCTGCAGTGCCAGCGCCTCCGTGGAGGATATCACCCGTCCACCGAACGGAAGCCCCGGCAGTTCAACCGGCTCGGAGCCTGTCGCGATCACGATGTTGTCCGCGCGGATGAGCTGCGCGCCGGTCTCCGTCTCCACCTCCACCGTCTTCCCGTCGCGAAACCGCGCCCGGCCATGGACCTGCTTCACCCGCGCCTTCTGCAGCAGGGCTGCAACGCCACCAGTGAGACGACCGACGATGCCGTCCTTCCAGGCGATCGTCCGGGCGAGATCGATTGCCACACCTTCGGCGCGAATGCCAAGCGGGTTTCGACCGCTCGCCACGCGGCGTGCGGCGTCGAATTCGTCGGCGGCATGGATGAGCGCCTTGGAGGGAATGCAGCCGATATTGAGGCATGTGCCGCCGGGCTTTTCCATTTCGACGATCACCGTGTCGATGCCCAGCTGACCCGCCCGGATGGCGCAGACGTAACCGCCGGGCCCAGCGCCGATGACCAGCAATTTGCAGATGATCTCTTTCATGGCCCTCAGCCTTCGATGAAAATCAGCGCCGGCGTTTCAAGCAGCACGCGGATGCGCTGGATGAAGGTCGCCGCATCCCAGCCGTCGATAATGCGATGGTCGAAGCTGGAAGAGAGGTTCATCATCTTGCGCGGCACGAATTGCGCTCCATCCCAGGCGGGGCGGGTGGCGATCTTGTTGACGCCGATGATCGCGACTTCAGGATGGTTGATGACAGGTGTCGAGACGATCCCCCCAAGCGCGCCGAGCGAACTGATGGTGATGGTCGAGCCCGTGAGTTCGTCACGCGTCGCGGTTCCATTGCGCGCCGCCTCCGCCAAGCGCGCCATCTCGCCGGCGCAGTCCCAGATCGTGCGGGCCTCAGCGTGGCGCACCACCGGCACCACAAGGCCCGCCGGCGTCTGTGCCGCGATGCCGACGTGAACGCCGCCGGAGCGGGTGAGGATGCCGGCATCGTTGTTGAAGGTGGCGTTTATATCCGGCTGATCGGCGACGGCCTTGACGATCGCCCGCATCAGGAAGGGAAGGATCGTCAGTTTCGGATGCTCCGGCTTGCGGTCCCTGTTCATCGTCGCCCGCAGATCCTCCAGCGCCGTCATGTCGATTTCCTCGACATAGGTGATATGCGGAATGCGCGAGGTGGAAAGCGACATCTTCTCGGCGATCCGCCGCCGCATGCCGTTCAGTTTGACCTCTTCGGTCGAGGTATTCCTGGCGAACGGGGCAGGGGCGGCGAGGGAAGACGCACCACGCGCGAGATACTGCTCGACATCTTCTCGCTGGATGCGCCCGTCCGGACGGGTCGGTGGCACTTGCCGAAGATCGACCCCGCTTTCGAGTGCGAACAGGCGCACGGAAGGTGACGCCAGCGGCTTTTCTTGTGGCGCAAGACTTGGTGGCGAGGACGGCAATGGCTTTGCATGCGCGGGCTGCGGCCGGGCGGGTGCTTCCTCGGCGCCGGACTGGGTGTTTGCCACAAGCGGCGCTGACTGATCGGGTGCCTGCGCATCATCTCGACCCTTGCCGTTTGTCTCTATCTTCACCAACGGTGCCTTCACAGCCACGGTGTCGCCCACTTCCGCACCCAGCCAGGTCACCGTGCCATTGACCGGTGAGGGGATCTCGACTGTTGCCTTGTCGGTCATCACAGCTGCGATCACCATGTCCTCGCGAACCGGATCGCCAGCCTTCACATGCCACTCCACCAGCTCCGCCTCGGCCACGCCTTCTCCGACATCAGGCATCTTGATCGTGAACTCGCCCATCCTCACGCCTCCATGACTTCGCCAAGTGCCCGTCCGACGCGCGCGGGGCCGGGGAAATAGTCCCACTCTTGCGCGTGCGGATAGGGCGTATCCCAGCCTGCGACACGCACGATCGGCGCCTCCAGATGGTAGAAGCAATGTTCCTGGATCAGCGCTGCAATTTCGGCTCCGAAGCCCGAGGTCAGCGTTGCCTCATGGACCACAACGCAACGGCCGGTCTTCGATACGGATTGAACGATGGTATCGAGATCGAGCGGCAATAGGCTTCGCAGGTCGATGACCTCGGCATCGACACCGGTATCTTCGACGGCTGCGAGCGCCACATGCACCATCGTACCGTAGGCTATGACAGTGACCCCGCTTCCAGCGCGACGGATCTCCGCCTTGCCGATCGGGATGACATAGTGATCTTCGGGCACTTCACCCAGTTCGTGCTTCGACCATGGCGTAACCGGGCGCTCGTGATGGCCGTCGAATGGACCGTTATAGAGGCGCTTTGGCTCCAGGAACATCACCGGGTCCGGATCCTCGATCGCGGCGATGAGCAGTCCCTTGGCGTCGTAGGGGTTGGAGGGAACGACCACCTTCAGGCCGCACACATGTGTAAACAGCGCTTCCGGGCTCTGACTATGCGTCTGCCCGCCGAATATCCCGCCGCCCGTCGGCATTCTGAGCACGATCGGACATGTGAAGTCACCATTCGATCGATAGCGAATGCGTGCCGCTTCCTGTGTAATCTGGTCGTAGGCCGGATACATGTAATCGGCAAACTGGATCTCGACACAGGGCTTTAGCCCATAAGCCGCCATGCCGATCGCCGTGCCGACGATGCCGGATTCGCTGATCGGGGTGTCGAAACAGCGGGTTTTGCCGTATTTCGCCTGAAGCCCCTGCGTACAGCGGAACACACCGCCGAAATAGCCGACATCCTCGCCGAACACGACGACGTCATCGTCTCGGGCCATCGAGACATCCATGGCGCTGCGCACCGCCTCGATCATGGTCATGCGCGCCATATCAATACCCCGCTTTCTGCCGTTGACGACGGATATGCGGCGGCATCTCGGCATAGACGCCCTCGAAAATATCGCGCACCGAAGGCTTGCCGCCTGCATGCAGCGTTCCGTGTTCCTCGGCGCGCTTTTGCGCATCGATCACCTCGTCCAGGATCTCGGCCTCGGCCTGAACGTGACGCTCCTCGGACCAGACGCCCTTGAGGATCAGGTGCTTCTTCAACCGCAGCACGGGATCTCCAAGCGGCCATGCGTCGGACTCGGTTTTCGGGCGGTAAGCGCTTGGGTCGTCGGAGGTCGAGTGGGCGCCGACCCGATAGGTGACATATTCGATCAGTGTCGGCCCAAGGTTGCGCCGCGCCCGCTCCGCCGCCCAGCGGGCGACCGCATAGACGGCCAGATAATCGTTACCATCGACGCGCAGCGCCGGGATGCCAAAGCCCAAGCCCCGGGCAGCAAACGTGCCGGAACCGCCGCGCGCAATACCCTGGAATGTGGAGATCGCCCACTGATTGTTGACGATGTTCAAAATCACCGGCGCCCTGTAGGTCGAAGCAAAAACGAGGGCCGAGTGAAAATCGGATTCCGCGGTCGAACCGTCACCGATCCAGGCGGCGGCGATGCGCTTGTCGTTCTTGATCGCCGACGCCATCGCCCAGCCGACTGCCTGGACATATTGGGTGGCAAGGTTGCCCGAGATGGTGAAGAAGCCGTGCTCCTTGGAGGAGTACATGATCGGCAATTGCCGCCCGCGCAGTGGATCGTTCTCGTTGGAGAAGATCTGGTTCATCATCTCGACCATTGGATAGTCGTCGGCGATGAGGAGGCCTGCCTGCCGATAGGTCGGAAAATTCATGTCACCCTTGTCCAGCGCCTTGCGCACGGCGCAACTGACCGCCTCTTCACCAAGATGCTGCATGTAAAAGGACGTCTTGCCCTGGCGCTGCGCCATCAGCATGCGTGCGTCGAAGGCGCGCAGCTTCATCATATTGCGCAAACCGGTCAAAAGCGCCTCGTCCGAAAGCAATCCTGCCCAGGGACCGACAGCTTCGCCCTGCTGGTTAAGCACGCGGATAATCGAATAGGCGAGATCGCGAATGTCTTCGGAAGCGACATCCACCTCCGGGCGCGGCACGGCGCCTGCCTTGGCGATCTTGACGTTGGAGAAATCGGGCTGACCGCCAGGGCGAACGGCGGGTTCGGGGACGTAGAGGCTCAGTCGTTGACTGTCTGGCATTTCCTGTGTTCCTCCTCCGCACGAGTCGATCCTCTCCTCAGGATCAACGCGGCGTATTCTCCCTATAGATTGCGGGCGATCACCATGCGCTGCACGTCACTCGTTCCCTCGTAGATCTGGCAAATGCGGACATCCCGGTAGATGCGCTCGACGGGGTAATCGCTCATATAGCCGTATCCGCCGTGTATCTGGATCGCGTCAGAACAGACGCGCTCGGCCATTTCCGACGCAAAGAGCTTGGCCATCGATGCCTCTGAAAGGCAGGGCAGACCCGCCTCGCGTAGGCCTGCCGCGTGAAACACCAGCTGCCGCGCAGCCTCGATCTGTGTTGCCATGTCGGCGAGGCGAAAGGCTAAGGCCTGATGTTCGACGATCGGCTTGCCAAACGCCGTCCGCTCGCGGGCGTAGTCGCGCGCTGCCTCATAGGCCGCGCGCGCCATGCCGACCGCCTGCGCCGCGATCCCGATCCGGCCGCCTTCGAGATTGGCAAGCGCGA
>NZ_DDHH01000151.1:1641-15535 GCF_002338015.1 Rhizobium sp. UBA1881 | reverse complement strand
ATCGGCGATATCACAGGCATCCATTGCGATTTCTTCCTGGCGCCGCATTTCGGCGGTTTCCGCGAAGAGATGCAGAACGTGCTGCTGCTCGACATGGCGATCCACACTTTCGACGCCGCGCGCTTCGTCGCCGACAAGAAGCCGCTTGCCGTTTACTGCGTCGAGCGCAATCCCAAGGGTTCCTGGTATCGGCACGGCGCTTCCGCCAATGCGACCTTCGAATTCGCCGATGATGTCGTCTTCACCTATCGCGGTTCCTGGTGCGCGGAAGGCGAGCGTACGAGCTGGGAAAGCCAGTGGCGCCTCGTCGGCTCCAAGGGAATGCTGACCTGGGATGGCGAAGAGGGCTTCAAGGCCGCAACCGCTGGCCAGGATCCGGGGCTGCTGCACGGCTTCACGCCGGTCGAGGTCCCCGCACCCGAACATGACGAAGAGACGCACGGCCACGCTAGCGTGATTGCGGCCTTCGTCGAGGCGATCAAGACGGGCAAGCGTCCGGAAACAGCAAGTTCCGACAACATCAGAAGCCTCGCCATGGTCTTCGGCGCCATCGAAAGCGCCAAGACCGGCAAGCGTATCGAAATTTCAGCATAAGGATTGAGATTGTGAGCAACCCCGCCAAGTCCATTCGCATCGGAACTATGGTCAGCGCGTCGAAGGGCGGCGCCGACAAGCGGATCGGCCAGATCGCCGATATGGGTTTCGAAAGCTTCGAACCCTTCTTCTGGCAGACGACCAACGGCCAGAACCTTGCCGAACTCGGAAAGCGCTGCGTCGACGCCATCGGCGACCGTGATATCACCATCTCGACGCTCGGCATGTTTGGCAATCCGCTCGAAACCACCGATATCGATCTCGACACGCTCCAGGGCTGGAAGGATTGCATCGACAATGCGCATCACTTCGGCGCCACCTGCGTCGCCGGCTTTACCGGCCGTATCCGTGGCAAGGTGCTGACCGACAGCCTGCCGCGCTACAAGGAAATCTGGAGCGAGCTTGCCAAGCGCGCTGCCGACAAGGGCGTGAAGATCGCCTTCGAAAACTGCGCGATGGACGGCAACTGGCAGACGGGCGACTGGAACATCGCGCACAATCCGGATGCCTGGGAGCTGATCTTCAACGAGACGCCTGATGACAACATCGGCATCGAATGGGAACCGTGCCATCAGATGGTCTATCTGATCGAGCCGCTGCCGCAGATCCGCAAGTGGGCGTCGAAAATTTTCCACGTTCACGGTAAGGATGCAACGATCCGCTGGGATGTCATCAAGGAGCATGGCATCTTCGGTAAGGAGAAGTTCGTGTTCATGCGCACGCCGGGCTTTGGCGACAGCAACTGGACGGACATCATTTCGGAACTGCGCCTCGCCGGCTGGTCGGGATCCATCGACATTGAAGGCTGGCACGATCCTGTTTATCGCGACGCGCTCGAGATGACCGGCCAAGTTCATGCGCTGAACCATTTGAAGCATGCCCGGGGCGGCGACTTCGTCGTCGATCCGGTTTGATGATATCGCGGCCGGCAAGGAGGAATTGCCGGCCTTCGATCTAGGATAACCACAAAGGAGGAGAACCATGGCTATCCGTAAATTTGCAATGATCGGCGCACTTGCGCTGGCGGGCGTGTCGCTCTTCGGCCTAGCCGCCAAGGCCGAAGACGTCACCCTGACCCTCTGGTCGCTTGACCGCGACATTCAGCCGGCGCCGAACCTGATCAAGGAATTCAACGATCAGAACAACGGCATCAAGATCGAATATCGCCAGATCCAATTCGACGACGTCGTCAGTGAATCGATGCGCGCGTTTTCGACCGGCAAGGCGCCCGATATCATTGCCATCGACAACCCGAACCACGCGATGTTCGCTGCCCGCAAGGCCTTCCTCGACCTGACCGACATGATCGCCAAGTCGACCGTGATCAAGCCCGAGAACTACTTCCCCGGACCGCTGAAGTCCGCCACCTGGGACGGCAAGCTCTACGGCGTGCCGAAGGCGACGAACACGATCGCGCTCTACTATAACAAGGACATGTTCAAGGCCGCTGGCCTCGATCCTGAGAAGCCGCCGCAGACCTGGGACGAGCTCGTTGCGGACGCCAAGAAGCTTACCGATCCGTCGAAGAACGTCTACGGCCTGACCTTCTCGGCAAAGGCCAACGAGGAAGGCACCTTCCAGTTCCTGCCTTGGGCGCAGATGGGCGGTGCGACCTACAAGACGATCAACGCAGACGGTGCCGTCAAGGCGCTGACGGTCTGGAAGCAGATCATGGACGAGAAGCTTGCTTCTCCTGATACGCTGACTCGCAGCCAGTGGGACGCGACCGCCACCTTCAACGCCGGCAATGCGGCCATGGCCATCTCCGGTCCGTGGGAAATCGACCGCATGCTGACGGACGCCAAGTTCGACTGGGGCACCGCGCTGTTGCCGGTTCCGCAAGAAGGCGCGACGCGGTCTTCGGCCATGGGCGATTACAACTGGGCGATCTTCTCCAGTTCCAAGCATCCGGCGGAAGCCTTCAAGGCGCTCGAGTTCTTCGCCTCGAAGGATGACACGATGTACCAGAAGTTCGGCCAGCTGCCGGCTCGCTCCGACATCGCCATCCCGCCGACTGGCAACAAGCTGAAGGACGATGCGCTGAAGACCTTCGTCGAGCAGCTGAAATATGCTCAGCCGCGCGGTCCGTCGCCGGAATGGCCGAAGATCTCCAAGGCAATCCAGGATGCGATCCAGGCCGCACTGACCGGCCAGATGTCGCCGAAGGATGCGCTTGATCAGGCCGCCGAGAAGATCAAGGCCGTCGAAGAGTGACATATCAGGGCAAGCGGAGCGTGCGCGACGCGCTCCGCCTGTCCGACCCCAATGGCGTTTTCGCCATCCCACCGTTTCCTCCCGGCAGGGGCTGTCTTCCGCGCAAGCGCCAGGCAGCCCCGTTCGGAGCTTAAGGGGTATCCATGAAGAGGCTATTTTCCAGCATCACCGATGGCCGCGGGTTCGATATCACGCTTGTCACCCTGCCGCTCATCTTCCTGTTCGTGCTCGCGGGCCTGCCGCTCGTCTATAACATCGTCATGAGTTTCCAGGAGGTCGACATGTTCAGCCTCGGGACCTTCGTGCGCCCCTTCGTCGGTTTCAAGAACTATGTCGATCTGTTCAAGCAGCCCGAAACGCTGCCGATCATCTATAACACCGTGCTGTTCGTCGTCGGCTCCATTGCCGGCCAATTCCTGATTGGCTTCGGCCTGGCGCTGTTCTTCTGGGTGAACTTCCCGGGCGCCTCTTGGCTGCGAGGTCTGTTCCTCGTTTCCTGGGTCATGCCCGGCCTTGTCGTCGGCGCGATCTGGAACTGGGTGCTATCGGGCGACTTCGGCGTCTTGAATTTCATCCTGCGCGAAAGCGGGTTAATCAGCTCCAACATCTTCTGGCGCTCGGACCCCAATTTCTCGCTCTGGGCCGTCGTCATCGCCAATATCTGGCTTGGCACGTCGTTCAACATGATCCTGCTCTCGGTCGGCCTGTCTTCCATCCCTGGCGATCTCTATGAAGCAGCCGAACTCGACGGCGCCAATGCCTGGCAGCGCTTCTGGACGATTACGCTGCCGATGATGCGCTCGACCATCGGTGCCATTGTCTCGCTGGGTCTGATCTTCACGCTACAGCAATTCGACCTGTTCGCGGCCATCACCGATGGCGGGCCGAACAATTCGTCCAACGTCACGCAGTACTGGGCCTGGGACCTGTCCTTCCGGCAATACGACTTCGGCAAGGGCGCCACGATCTCCGTCATCATGATCGTCTTCGTGATGTTCGCCTCGATCGTCTATGTCCGGTCGACAAAACATGAGGTGCGCGGATGAGCGATACCAACCGCAACCGCCTGATGCTTTTCATCGCGATCGTTCTGGCGGCAATCTATCTCTTTCCGCTCTACTGGATGTATATCACGGCGCTGAAAAGTGGCTCGGAGATGTTCGCCAATCCGCCGAGCTTCTGGCCATCCTCACCGCAATGGGGAACCTACACCTATGTGTGGGAAAGCCGGAACATGGGGCGCTATCTCTGGAACTCTGTCGTCATCGCCTTCGGTTCCGTGGCGCTGATCACGGTGCTCGGCGTCGGCTGTGCTTATGTGTTGGCGCGCTATCGCAACATGTGGGTGGATATCGGCCTGTTCCTCATCCTCATGCTTCAGGTCCTGCCGGCATCGCTGATGATCACGCCGATTTTCGTGGGCTTCTCGCAATTCGGCTTGCTCGACTATCCGCGCTTCGCCGTGATCCTGGCGATCGCCGCGAAAAGCATGCCGTTCTTCGTGGTCCTGGTGCGTGCGACCTTCATGGCCGTGCCGATGGAGCTTGAGGAAGCAGCGCTTGTCGACGGCAACTCCCGTTTCGGCGCCTTCTTCAATATCGTACTGCCGCTGGCCCGCAACGGCATTCTCGTCAGTGCGATCCTGATCTTCATGCAGGCCTTTGGTGAGTTCGTCTATTCGAAGTCGATGATCCAGGAAGCCGAGCTTCAGCCAGCCAGCGTCGGTCTCAACTCCTTCATGGGACCGAACACCAGCGAGTGGAACAATATCATGGCCTACGCCACGATGTATGTGACGCCCGTTCTCGCCATCTTCGTTCTCTTGCAGCGCCGCATCGTATCCGGCCTCACCTCTGGAGCCCTCAAATGACCAATCAGATCGAGCTCAGCGGCGTCAACAAGCATTATGGCGCCTTCCATGCGCTGAAGAACATCAACCTTGAGATCACCAAGGGCAGCTTCGTGGCGCTCGTCGGTCCATCGGGCTGTGGGAAGTCCACCCTGCTGCGCTCGCTGGCAGGCCTGGAGAGCATCTCCGAAGGTGACCTGAAGATCGCCGGCGAGCTGATGAACAACGTGCCGCCGCGCAAGCGCGACGTTGCCATGGTGTTCCAGTCCTACGCGCTTTATCCGCACATGACGGTCGAGGAAAACCTGACCTATAGCCTGCGCATTCGCGGTGTCGCCAAGGCCGAAGCAAAGAAGGCCGCGGCCGATGTGGCGGCGACCACCGGTCTCTCCAACCTACTGAAGCGATATCCGCGGGAATTATCGGGCGGTCAGCGGCAGCGCGTGGCGATGAGCCGCGCCATCATCCGTCACCCCAAGGCGTTCTTGTTCGACGAGCCGTTGTCGAACCTCGATGCGGCGTTACGCGTTCACATGCGCAAGGAAATCCGGGCGCTGCACGATCGGCTCGGCGCGACCTCGGTCTACGTCACCCATGACCAGATCGAGGCGATGACCATGGCTGACCACGTCGTCGTCATGCGCGAGGGCGTCATCGAGCAGCAGGGCAAGCCGCTCGAGCTCTACGACACGCCGGCCAACAAGTTCGTGGCCGGCTTCATCGGTTCGCCGGCGATGAATTTCATTCCTGGTCTCGTGCAGGCGGACGGAAGCGGCCTGGCGATAGATCTCGGAACGGTCAAGCACACGCTGCTGAGCAATCGCCAGCTCCAGCCGGGCCGCAAGGTCACTGTCGGCATCCGTCCGGAGCATATCGGCATCACAGCGACAGGGCAGGGGACATTCGACATCCCCGTTGACGTCGTCGAATCCACGGGTTCGGCAACCTTCATCACCGCGGCGACTACACCGGAACTCACGATCGTTGAAACGGGCCGCAGCACGGCCCGCGGCGGCGAGACGATCGGCGTTACCATCGATCCGGCACAGGTGCATCTGTTCGACGACGCGACTGGCGTCCGTATCTGAAGGTACAAGGCAGCGGCGGTATATGCCGCCGCTGACTAATGATTTACCGCCCGCCCTCGAGCTTGCGGTGGCGCTGGTTCGTTCCACCGACCCCGTAGGGATAGTCGAAGGGGTGCGGCGCGCTGATCTCGGTGAGGCGGCGCATCTCCTCGTCGGAGAGGCTGATCTTGGCCGCGCCGAGGTTCTCCGCCAGTTGCTCCGTCGTGCGGGCGCCAAGGATGACAGACGTCACGGCCGGCCGCGCCACGGTCCAGGCGAGCGCCACTTGCGCCATGCTGCAGCCCTTGGACTTTGCGATGTCTTCCACTGCGCCGATGATGTCCCAAGTCCTCTCCTGGGCGTTGCGCTGGTCGTAAGATTCCATGCCGCGCTTCGGATTTTCGCCAAGCCGAGTCGCGCCCGTCGGCATGTGGTCACGGCGGTATTTGCCCGTCAGCCAGCCGCCGCCGAGAGGCGACCAAGGCAGCAGGCCCATGCCCGCATCCTGGCAAGCCGGCACGACCTCGAGTTCGATATCGCGCACAAGCAGGCTGTATTGCGGCTGCAGCGTCACCGGCCGGGTGTAGCCGCGCGCCTTGGCGATTTCGGCCGCCTTGGCGATATGCCAGCCGACGTAATTGGAAAAGCCGTAATAGCCGATCTTGCCGCTGGAGACGGCATCATCGAGGAAACGCAGCGTCTCCTCGATTGGCGTCAGGGCGTCCCATGCATGCATCTGGTAGAGATCGATGTGTTCGACGCCGAGACGTCTAAGCGAGTCGTCGAGCGCGACGTTCAAATGCCGCCGCGACAGCCCGATATCATTCGGGCCGTTTCCCATCGGAAACCGTCCCTTCGTTGCGATCACCGCCTGGCGGGCCTCGGTCGGCCGCTCCTTAAGCCAACGACCGATAATCTCTTCCGAAACGCCGGCGCTATAAACGTCGGCGGTGTCGATGAAATTGCCGCCCCATTTGAAATAGTCGTCGAGTATCTTGTGCGAGGTGGCTTCGTCGGCCTCCGCGCCGAAGGTCATCGTTCCCAGGCAGTATGGCGCGACGATTGTCCCGCTTGGTCCAAGCTTTCGATAATCCATTGAACATCCTCCGTGTCGAAATCGTTTCTCTGTTTGGATCGCCGATAAGGCTAGGTCGCCGGTCCGCTTGCTGCCGTCTCTTCCAGAACTGTTTCCGGAATATCGTCAAATGACGCGTAGTTGAGGTCGTATAGCCGCGCGTAAAGCTTGCGGTTCGCCATGAGCTGCTGGTGGCTGCCACTCTCGACCAACTCGCCGTTCTGCAGAACGATGATCCGGTCGGCTTCGCGAATGGTCGCCAGCCTGTGGGCGATCACCAGTCCGGTGCGGCCTTCCAGCAATTTGACCAGCGCCTTCTGGATCAGCATCTCCGTATAGCTGTCGATATTCGCCGTCGCCTCGTCCAACACCAGGATTTTCGCGTCGGCCACCAGCGCACGCGCGAAGGACAGAAGCTGGCGCTGCCCGAGCGAGAGATTGCCGCCGCGCTCGCCCAGTATGCTGTCGTATCCCTCGGGCAGCCGCATGATGAAATCATGCGCGCCGACTGCCTTGGCTGCTTCGATAACCTTCTCCCGCGTCGCGTCGTGCTTGTGATAACGGATGTTTTCGAACACGGTTCCGGTGAAGAGAAACGGCTCCTGCAGCACCATGGCGATCTGGTCGCCGAGCGAATCCTGAGTAAGCGCGCGGACATCGTGGCCACCGACGAGCACTTGCCCCTGCTGCACGTCATAGAAGCGGTGGATCAGCGACATGCAGCTCGACTTGCCCGAGCCGGTCGGGCCGACAAGAGCGACCGTTTCGCCCGGGTTGACCTTGAAGCTCACATCCTTGAGCACCGGATGCTTCGGATTATATCCGAAGACCACGTCGCGGAACTCGACTGAGCCGTCCATGTCCTTGGAGAGAACCACCGCATCGGCTGCGTCCTTGATGTCGATCGGTACATCGAGCACTTCGGTCAACCGCTGGCCGGATGCCATGGCGCGCTGCATGACGGAGTATTGGAGCGTAAGAGAACGGATCGGGTCGAAGAAGCGCTGGATGTAGAAGAGGAATGCCACGAGCACGCCGACATCCAGCGCCTGGTTGAGCACGCGCGCGCCGCCGACGACGATGACAAGCGCCATGGCGACGCCCGTCAGTGAATCGACGATCGGCACCATCACCTGCGCGTAACGCGCTGCGGTGAGATGCGTCAGAAGGTTTGCCTTCGCCTTGTCGTCGTAAAGCGTGAAGTTGACGCCCTGCCGGTCCATGCTCTGCACCGCGCGCACGCCATGGATCGCCTCAGCCAAGGCGCCGTTCGCCACCGAATTGGTCTCATGCGCTGCCATGAAGGATTTGCGGGCAAGCGGCAACCAGAACAGGCGGACGATGAACAGGATCGGCAGAACCGAAAGCGTCAGCAGGCCGAGTTTCGGATCGAGATAAAGCATGACGCCGACGATACCGACGAGCAGCGTCATATCGCCGACCGAGAGAACCGATGTTTCCAGGAATTCCTGCATCGAATTGACGTCGCCCTGCAGGCGCGACATCAGCCGGCCGACCTCGGTCTTGTCCATGAAGGACAGCGAGACGCGCTGCAGATGCGAGAACATCTGCCGGCGAATATCGAAAAGCACGTTCTCCGCCACGCCGCCGACAAGAGTCTCCTGTGCGTAGCTCGCCCCGTAATTGATCATGATCGCGACGAGGAAGACCACGACGGCCCATGTCAGCGCCGAATGGCTGCCATCCTGCTGCATGCCATGGTCGATCGCATAGCGGATAATCAGCGGAATCATCAGCTGCATCAGCGTGAACGTCAGCACCGCGCAGACCGAAAGCACGACGTCGCGCCGATAGGGTCGAACGAAGGCCCATATCCGCTTGATGACGTTGCCGTCAAAGGCCTTGCCGAACATCTCCTCTTCGACGCGCTGCGATCCCACCACCGCGCGCGGCGGCCGGCGTCCGTCCTCGCGAACGTCGGAGCGTTCAGTTTCCATTTCCTCGGCCATGTCTTCCTCCCTAGGCGCTCACAGCTTCATCGCCGGGACGCACCTGCAGATCGTAAAGCGCCTTGTAGCGCCCGTTCGCGGCCAGCAGCTCCTCGTGTGTGCCGCGCTCGACGATCTCGCCTTCTTCGATGAACAATATCTGGTCCGCATGCATCAGCGAGCTCAGCCGGTGGGCGACGATGATCGTTACCCGGTCGGCGGCGTATTTGCGCATCGCGGAGCGGATGCGCTGCTCGGTCGCGGCATCGATCGCGGCCGTGGAATCGTCGAAGACCATCACCGCGGGCTTCAGCATCAGGGCTCGGGCGATCGACAGGCGCTGGCGCTGACCGCCGGAGAGCGACACGCCGCGTTCGCCAACGACGGTGTCGTAGCCCGTCGGCAGCCCGAGCACGTAGTTGTGCAGCTGCGCGCTTTCACTGGCGCCGGCGATGCGGCTTTCCTTTGCCCATGGGTCGCCATAGGCGATATTGTTCTCGATCGATGTCGTGAACAGGAAAGAATCCTGCTGCACGATGGAGACGGAGCGGCGCAACGACTGAAGAGTCGCCTTGCGGACATCCTGGCCGTCGATTGTGACGCGGCCGCCGGTGACATCGTAGAAGCGCGGGATGAGATGCGCGAGCGTCGACTTGCCGCTACCGGGTGGGCCGACGATGCCGATTGTCTCGCCGCGTTTCGCCTCGAAGGAGATGCCGCGCAGCGCCTGTTGTGTTGGCGTGCTTGGATAGCTGAAGCTTACATGCTCGAACCGAAGCGTACCCTCGGTGATCTTCATCTCCTTCGCATCTGGCGCATCGCGAACGGCGATCTCGAGATCGAGCAGCTCGAACAGTCGGGTGCCGCAGGTCGAAGCGCGGGCGAAGGCGTTGACCATCAGGCCGAGCTGGCGCACCGGCATCTGCAGGATGGTCATGAAGGTGAGGAAGGATGCGAGCGTCCCGACCGTGATTTCGCCCGATATCACCTTGCCGCCGCCAACCCAGAGCACGAGGCCCATGGCGGCGAAAAAGGAAAAGGTCATGGCGCTCGTATTGATGACGCGGATCCCGACGCGTTGATGCGCGAGCTCCAGCGCGCTTTTGGACGCCGCTTCGAATTTCGACATCTCATAGGCGTGGGATGCGAAGGCGCGGACGACGCGAATGCCGCCGAGGTTTTCTTCCATAATCCGGGTCAGGACCGAAAGCCGCTCCTGCAGCACCAACCATGTGGCGCGCAACCGCAGCTGGGTCACCGATGAGCGCCAGCCGACGAAGGGAACGAAGCTCAGCGCCAGGAGGCCGAGCACCACGTCGGTCGACAGAAGCATGTAGGCGCCGATGCCTATCAGCATGGTCAGCAGCACCATGCGCACCAACGCCGTCGAGAAATACATGCGCACGCCTTCCAGATCGAGCAGGCCGATGGTGATCAGGTCGCCCGAGTGCACGCTGTCGTGGAAGCTGAAGGAGAGCCGCTGGATCTTTTCGTAGCAGGCAATGCGAAGCTCGTAGCCCATGTGGTGGCCGACGCTTTCGCTGTAGTAGTTCTGCACCATGGTGAAGACGCCGCGCATGACGCTGGCGCCGAGCAACAACAAGGCGGTCGTCAGCAGCGCATCCTGGGCGACAAGGCCGGCAGCGCCGCCCTCGACGACCGCCTGGGTGTGATCCACCGCGTGCCCGAGCAAGCGCGGGATCATCAGCTGGAACGAAGAGGCGATCAGGGTGGCGCCGATCGCAAGGCCGGACTGCCATGGGTGGCGTAAGGCCATGACGGTGATGCGGACCAACGTGGAGAGGCCCTTGCCCCATCCTGCCGCAGTCGCCTTTGCCATCGAAGCCGACGGCTTCGCTACACGGTTCAAAGCATCGCTGCTCACGGTATCATTCCAAAATAGAGGTGTATCGGCGCGGGTCCGCAAGGGACGGCAAATCGATGACGGGATTGGTTAGCGCGCTTACTTTTGACGATTCGAACCGGCCGTTCAAGTAAACAATTCACCAACTGGTTATTTTATCGTGAGGCCCTGCCGGGCGGGTGACGGAAAATGAAAATGGCCCGCTTTCGGCGGGCCATTCGATCGATTGTGTGGCGTTTGCGGTGAGAGATCAGGATGCATCGAGCGGCTTGTTTTCCGCGGCGTCATCGGTCCGACTGGAGAAGTAGTTCGCCAGAAGCGCGCCGGAGATATTGTGCCAGACGCTGAAGATGGCGCTGGGCACGGCTGCCACCGGCGAGAAATATGCGGTAGCGAGCGCGGCGCCAAGGCCACTGTTCTGCATGCCGACTTCGATGGCCAGCGCCTTGCGCTTGTAGAGATTGAGCCCGAACGCCTTGGCGGCGAAGAAGCCGAGCAGGTACCCGAGGCCGTTGTGCAGGACAACGACGGCGAAGATCAAAAGGCCGGACTGCGCTATTGCGCCCTTGCTGGCGCCGACAACGGCCGCGACGATCAGCACGATACCGACGACGCTTACGAGCGGCAGGGCAGGCACGGTCTTTTCGACCAGGCGCGGCAGCACCTTCTGTGCCAGGAAGCCCAGCGCCAGTGGCAGGATGATGACCTGCAGAATGCTCATGAACATCGCCATGGCGTTTACGGGCAGGTATTGGCTTGCGAACATCCAGACGAGGAAGGGCGTGACTATCGGAGCTGCCAAGGTGGTGACGCTGGTGCAGGCGACGCTCAGCGCTACGTCGCCCTTGGCGAGATAGGTCATCACGTTGCTCGATGTGCCGCCGGGGCAGCAGCCGACGAGAATGACGCCGGCGGCAACTTCCGGCGGCATCGGGATGAGCACGGTCAAGAGCAGAGCGAGCGCCGGCATGATGACGAAATGCGCGACGACGCCGATCGCGACCTCGACCGGGCGGTGGCTCAGTTCGCGGAAGTCATCGACGGAGATGGTCAAGCCCATGCCGAACATTATGATGCCGAGCAGCGTGACGATATAGGGCGTCACATGCTTGAACACATCCGGCAGCAGGAAGCCGAGCACGGCGAACAGGATGACCCAGAGGGCGAATGTCTTGCCGACAAACGCGGAGAGTGACGTGAATAGTTTCATGCCGATAACCTTAAGCAAACATATGCCTCGGCTTTTGAGCGCAAGGCTTTTGCTGTCAAGGTCGTTAGCGCTGCTTTCGGTTCCGATCGCTACGGATCGGCGCGTTTCGATAAGAAAGTGTCCGTACCAAGGGATATTCGATCCGATATATTTCCTTTTACGTACACGTCATATTCATGCCCAAATTCCCCCGTTGAAGGCGAGCGCTAGTCTGAGTTTGCCGCGCAGCACGTATCGCCGTGGCCCCCTGCCAAGCATCTCGGCTAGCACCACGGCAACGCGCACCGCTCGTCCGGCAATCAGCGGCCAGCCTTCATCGCAGCGCGCAGGCAGTCATTGATCCGCTCCTGCCAGCCGGCGCCGTCTTCCTGGAAAAACACCAGCACGTCGCTGTCGATCTTGATCGACACCATTTCCTTCGCATTCGGGATTGCCGGCCGCTCGACGGCAGCGGCCGGCTGCTTCTTGGCGGGTCTGAACAAGGCTTCCGCCGCGTCCATTGCATTGACGGGGCGTCGGGGTGTCGTGGCCATTCTATGTTCCTGTGTCGGTGAAGTTCTGGCGAAAGGTCGCCCAGCGTTCAGCGATCGTCAATAACCTCTGTATCGGGGCGATCGCCGCCGCTGGCATGTTCCGTATGCCACGAACCATCTGCGGTCTGATACTGGATTTCGGCATCGCGGCCTTCGACATGCTGTCGGCTCGCGGCGGCCTTTGCCGCGGCAAGTGCTGCGCTATGCGTGGGAAATGTTTCGGACCAGACATCGCCAAGGCGATATCCATAGCCACCATCGTGCTGTCCGACGTGATAGGTAATCTGCATCGTGCTATCTCCTGCTGCGCCCATGCCATTCGGATGGGCTCAACGATACCTGGGAAGCACTAGGCTTGAGGTCAAGCGCGGTGGTGCAAGATGCACCGCAGTACGCTCGAGCGCTTAGCTCAACTGGTGGATCTTCACCTGGGGAACGACGGATTTGGCGATCTCGCACAGGTGCAGATGGTGCGTGAGATAGATCACTTGGCCGACTTTCGCCATCTCGCCGAGAAGGCGGAACACCTCTTCGGAGCGCGGATTGTCGAAGCTCTCCATGATATCGTCGGCGACGAAGGGTACGGCCGGCCGAACGGCTGCGAACTCCTCGTAACCGGCCAGCCGGAGCGCCAGATAGAGCTGGAACTGCGTTCCGGTCGACATGGAATCTGCGAGTTTCGATCCGCCGTCGCGCGATACGCCGATCAGGATCTCCTTGTCCTTGTCCGGCTGCGTCGCGAGGCCAGAGTAATTGCCGCCGGTGATTGTCTGAAACGCCCGTGAAGCACGGTTCATCATCGAGCTGCGATGCTTGTCGCGATAGAGATGCAGCGCCTGTTCGGCCGCCAGCGTGCCGGTTCGAAGCGTCAGGTAGCGGATGGCGAGCGCCTCGATATCGAGTAGCAGTGTGCGCCGCTTCGCCTCGATACGGGCAACCGCGTCGTCGCCGCCCACGGCATCGAGCTTGTCCTTGGCGCGGGTCATGTCGGCGTAAAGCTCCCGCGCGCGCTCCGTCAGATCCTCGATACGGGCGGCAAGATTGAGCGCGCTGTGTTCGACCTCTACAGCGTCAGTCTCCGATAACAGCCTTGCAGCATCCTCAAAGGTCCTGGTGCGCAGCCCCTGCGCAATCTGCTCGCGAAGCTCCGCCATGCGCTTCTCGATCCGGTCCCTTTCCTTGGCCGCCTCTAGGTAGTTTTCGACAGCCGCCAGCGTGTCGGCGCCGAAATAGCTCGTCAACTCCGCCTTGCGGGCGTTGTGAACGGCAAGCTCCGCGTCGAGTGCCTCGCGATGAGTCTGCAGCTTTTCGAGCGTGGCCTGTCTGTCCGCGCGGTGCTGCTGATCGCGCAAGGCGGTGTTGTAGCGTTCGACAAGCGCATTGGCGGCGGCAAGCACATCGGCTGAATGAATGTCGGCCTCTGGTTGCCCAAGGATGTTGGCCAATTCGGTCCGAAACTGCGTCTGGTCATTCTCCATTGCCGACACGCGCTGCGCCAGATCGTGACGTTCCTTCAAGACGCCGGGCAGGCTTGAAAGG
>NZ_DDHH01000151.1:0-1536 GCF_002338015.1 Rhizobium sp. UBA1881 | reverse complement strand
GTAGAGAGAATAGCACTGACGGCGGCGACTGATGTGACCTTGTCGGCAAACCATGTGACTGACAGCGCCTCCGACCAGGCATCACGCCATGCATCCGCGATCAGGACAGCCTGCTGATGGTCACGCTCCCGCTCGGCGATATCGCGCGTCAGCCCGCTCATTGCCTTCCGGTGGTTGGCGCGCACCTCCTCCCGCCTCCTGCTGTCGGCCAGCAGTCTCGCCGCCCCTCGCGTCAGGTCCGCGATCGGCATGTCGCCATCAAACCGCGCGCCGGCTTCGGTGAGGGCTGCCCCAAGCTCTGTGCTATGCCGCCCGAGTTCGGAGCGAAGCGCCTCGAGTTCATATTCGCTTTTCCTCAGATCGTCCCGGGCCGAAAGCGTAGTATTTCGCCTGCCGGCCCAGCTCTCAAGCGCAACCAGCCGCTCCAGTGCATCCGGCCCGGCCTCAATGGCATCGGGCAAAAAAGTTCCGATCTTGTCCGCCAAGGCATCGTGATCCGCCAGCCCTTCCGCAAGCAGCTCCTGCTGCCGATCGATGGCGGCCGCGCTGGCAGCGGCTGCGAGCTTCAGCTGCCGGAGTTCGGCCAAATCCTTGGCGCGGGCCAACCGATTGTCCGTTGCGGCATCGTCCTGCCGCATGGCCTGTTCGAATGTCGAAGCGGTGGCGCTGTCCAGCGTGGCAAGATGGCTCTGCCAAGCCGCATCGCGCGCGCTACGCAGGGCCTGCGCCGCGCTGTCGTCGACGGTGCCCTCGCTCGCAAACGCAGCGATCCGCGCCAAAGTCGCGGCTCGTTCGCCGGTGAGGTCGCGAAGCTTGCCGCGATGCTCGCTCACGCGCTTTTCGATCGACGCCGCGTGTGATCGCCACATATCTAGTTGCCGTGTGTCAGCCGCCTTCGTCAAAGCTAGCTCGTCTAGATCGCCCGACCAAGGCACCAGCAGCGCAATGCGATCGTCGAGATTGCGGCACACCTGGCGATAGGAGCGCTCCTCGACGGCGAGACGCGAGAGAAGGTCTGTATCCGTCAGTCTCGCCAGCGCATTCTCGATGCGCGATTGCGTATCCGGTTCCAGCTCGGTTTCACCGTCAAATTCGGCCGTGTCTTCCTTCAAGCGATTGAGCGTATCGTTGGCCCGCTTGAGCTCGCGCTCCGTGGAAGCGATCTCGGCGTCGATCCCAGAGCGTTTCTCCATCAAGTCGCGGATGGCGCCAATGGATGGTGCTGGTAGCAACAACCTCTCGGGATTTGCATGTCCCGCTTGGTCGAGATCGAACAGCGACCGCGACAGGATGCCCTCCTGCTCGGCGACGGCGATTCTGCGCTTTGGCAGATCGTCCGCCGCCGCCCGATAGCGCGCTCGTCCGATCTCGAGTGTCTCCATAACCGCGGCGATCGATAGTGCCTGCTCATCCACAACCATGCCGTCGATCTCATCCGACAATTGGCGAATTGAGCGTTCGGCCGTTTCCGCGAGCGCCTGCAACCGCGTCTCATCACGCGAAAGCTGCGGCAGCAGCAAGAACCAATCGGCCGGT
>NZ_DDHH01000001.1:402-9349 GCF_002338015.1 Rhizobium sp. UBA1881 | reverse complement strand
TCGAAGGCGCAGGACGTTCTCGCCAAGACGCTGCTCGATCCGAAGACCCAGGTTGCCTTCAACCTCAAGAAAGGCTCGCTGCCGGTTCGCGGTGATGTCGATCTCGAGGCTGCCAACGACTGCATGAAAAAGGGTCTCGAGATCCTGAAGAAGGGCAACATCGTCGAAGGCACCGACCAGCTGCTTTCCGCCGACAGCCAGAAGCAGAAGGAGGACCTCTTCTCGGAGTTCTTCGCCAATGCCTCGATGACGCCTGAGGCGGCGCAGAAGCGCTTTGCCGAAATCATCGGCTCCGCCGACTGATCGTCTGCTCGTACTGCCGCGATCCGGCTTTCCGCCCAGGAACGGGGAGCCGGATTTGCCCTAACCGCCAGTGGCGGCGGGCTCGTGGCAGTGCTTTCCCGGTGATTTCCGGCTGCGGAGGATGCGGCCGGAACCATCCGGGGCAAGAGACGGGAGCGGTGTCCGGCATCGGCCGCTGCTCTCGGTCAAAAAAGCAAGTGCGTGTCAGGAGGAAACACAATGACGGGTCCAGCGAAAGCCGGCCGGCCAAATCAGTTGCTGCGCAATCTGAATTCCAAAATTGCATCCATCCCGATGATCCTTACCGCCCTGGTCATCTTTCTCGGCGGTACGGTCTGGACGGTGTTCTATTCCTTCACCAACTCGAAGCTCCTGCCAAGGATGAGCTTCGTTGGTTTCGACCAATACAAGCGGCTCTGGGCCGCGCCGCGATGGATCGTGTCCATCGAAAACCTCGCCCTTTACGGCATCTTTTCCCTAATCTTCAGTCTGGTGATCGGCTTCACGCTGGCCGCCCTGATGGATCAGAAGATCCGGTTCGAGAATGCGTTCCGGACGATCTTTCTCTACCCCTTCGCGCTGTCGTTCATCGTCACCGGCCTCGTGTGGCAGTGGGTGCTCAATCCGGAATTCGGCGTGCAGTCGGTGGTGCGTTCGCTCGGCTGGACGAGCTTCACCTTCGATCCGCTCTATACGCCGAGCATCGTCATTTATGGCGTGCTGATCGCAGCACTCTGGCAGGGAACGGGCCTTGTGATGTGCCTGATGCTCGCCGGCCTGCGCGGGATCGACGAGGATATCTGGAAGGCCTCGCGCGTCGACGGCATTCCGATGTGGAAGACCTATCTCTTCATCGTCATTCCGATGATGCGCCCCGTCTTCATCACCACGCTCGTCATCATCGCGTCGGGCATCGTCAAGGTCTACGACCTCGTGGTGGCGCAGACGTCTGGTGGCCCCGGCATCTCATCGGAAGTGCCGGCCAAGTATGTCTACGACTACATGTTCCAGGCGCAGAACCTGGGGCAGGGCTTCGCCGCCTCGACCATGATGCTGACCACGGTCGCGATCATCATCATTCCATGGGCTTATCTGGAATTCGGGGGAGGGCGTAAACGTGCCTGATACCATCGCTCTCAAGACGGCTGAAGTCGCACTGGCACCGGTCAAGTCCTTCGACGGACCGAACGGCAAGAAGCCGAAGCGGGTGCTCTCGCCGCGCAACATCATGCTCTACGGCACGCTGTTCGTCGCCGCCGCCTATTACCTGCTGCCGCTCTACGTGATGATCGTCACGTCGCTGAAGGGGATGCCCGAAATCCGCATGGGCAACATCTTCTCGCCGCCGATGGAAATCACCTTCGAGCCATGGGTGAAGGCCTGGGCCACGGCCTGCACGGGCCTCAACTGCGACGGTCTCTCGCGCGGTTTCTGGAATTCGGTGCGGATCACCGTCCCCTCCGTGATCGTCTCGATCGCGATTGCCTCGGTCAACGGCTATGCGCTCGCCAATTGGCGCTTCAAGGGATCGGAGCTGTTCTTCTCGATCCTCGTCATCGGCGCGTTCATTCCCTACCAGGTGATGATCTATCCGATCGTCATCGTGCTACGTGAAATGGGGATTTATGGGACGCTGACAGGCCTGATCATCGTGCATTCGATCTTCGGCATGCCGATCCTGACGCTGCTCTTCCGCAACTATTTCGCATCGCTGCCGCAGGAGCTGTTCAAGGCCGCCCGCGTCGATGGCGCCGGTTTCTGGCAGATCTTCCTGAAGATCATGGTGCCGATGTCGCTGCCGATCTTCGTCGTCGCCATGATCCTGCAGGTCACCGGCATCTGGAACGACTTCCTGTTCGGCGTCGTCTTCACCCGGCCGGAATACTATCCGATGACCGTGCAGCTCAACAACATCGTCAATTCCGTCCAGGGCGTGAAGGAATACAACGTCAATATGGCCGCAACCATCCTCACGGGTCTGGTGCCGCTCATCGTGTATTTCGTGTCTGGACGTCTGTTCGTCCGCGGTATCGCCGCCGGCGCAGTGAAAGGCTGACCCATGAATTCAAGCGTTTCCATCAAAGACCTTTCGCTGAACTTCGGCGCTGTCAGCGTCCTCAAGGATCTCAACCTCGAGATCAATGACGGCGAGTTCCTGGTGCTGCTCGGCTCGTCCGGCTGCGGCAAGTCGACCCTGCTCAACTGCATTGCCGGCCTGCTCGATATCAGCGAGGGACAGATCCACATCAAGGGCCGCAACGTCACCTGGGAAGAGCCCAAGGACCGCGGCATCGGCATGGTGTTCCAGTCCTACGCGCTCTATCCGCAGATGACGGTTGAGAAGAACCTCTCCTTCGGCCTGCAGGTCGCCAAGATCCCGCAATCCGATATCGACAAACGCGTGGCCCGCGCTTCCGAAATCCTGCAGATCCAGCCGCTCCTGAAGCGCAAGCCGGCCGAGCTTTCTGGCGGCCAGCGTCAGCGCGTGGCGATCGGCCGTGCCCTGGTGCGCGATGTCGACGTGTTCCTGTTCGACGAGCCGCTTTCCAACCTCGACGCCAAGCTGCGTTCGGAGCTGCGCGTCGAGATCAAGCGGCTGCACCAATCGCTGAAGAACACGATGATCTACGTCACCCACGACCAGATCGAGGCGCTGACGCTGGCGGACCGTATCGCGATCATGAAGAACGGCGAAATCCAGCAGCTTGCCGATCCGACGACGATCTACAACAAGCCGAAGAGCCTTTTCGTCGCCGGCTTCATCGGCTCGCCGTCGATGAACTTCCTGCGCGGCGAGATCGCCAAGCGGGGCGATGCCACCGTGTTCACCGCCAATGGTGTCGATTTCAACGTCGATGCCTATGAGGCGAGCGGGCCGCTGCAGGCGGGCCGGAAGGTGACGCTCGGCGTGCGGCCGGAGCATATCAAGGTCAACGAGAACCTCGGCGCCGAGGTTCATGACGCGACCGTCGATATCGAGGAGCCAATGGGCGCCGACAACCTGCTCTGGCTGAAGCATGCCGGACATACGATGTCGGTGCGCATCAACGGCGCCCGCCGCTTCAGCCCGGGTTCACAGGTCAAGCTCGGCTTCGACATGTCGCTGGCGTCTATCTTCGACGCCGAGACGGAACTGCGCCTTTAGACGACTAAGCTGCGGGCGGGGCCGTCCCAAGCGGTTCCGCCCGTTCTTCCAATACCACATTCGGTCGCAGCCCGGTGACGGGTTCTCCCAAGAGCGGCCTGATCGGACAGTGCTATGACATCCTTGCCCACCAACGGGTTCAACCTCGACCTCTCAGGCTCGTGGAAGCTCACCTCCACGGATGGTGAAATCACCGCGCCGATCACGCTTCCGGGCGATGTGCATTCGGCTCTCCATGCCGCCAAGCTCATTCCCGATCCCTATTTCGGCCGCAACGAAGAGGTCGTGCAGTGGGTGGCACATCGCGACTGGTCGATCGAGCGCAGCTTCACGGTGTCGGAGCCGGATGGCGACTGGTATCTCGATATCGACTATCTCGACACGGTGGCGGCCGTCTTCATCAACGGCTCGCCGGCGCTCGTCGCCGACAACAGCTTCCGTCGCTATCGCCCGGATGTCAGCAGTCATCTGAAATCCGGCGAAAACGTCATCCGCATCGTCCTGCATTCGAGCATCGCGGCAGGTGCCGACCGGCAGGGCAAGCAGCCCTTCTACATTCCCTATTCGACCGGCAATTCGCCGATCCCCAACGGCAACATGCTGCGCAAGCCGCAGTGCCATTTCGGCTGGGACTGGAACATCGCGATCGCGCCGCTCGGGCTCTACGGCACGATCGCGCTGCGCCGCCTCGACACCGCCCGCATCGAGCATGTGACGACGCAGCAGGTGCATAATCTCGACGGTTCCGTCGATCTGAAGGTCACGGCGACGCTGTTCTCCAAGAACCCAGGCATCGTTCCCGTGCATTTCTCGCTCGACGGCGAGCGGGTGCGTCTCGATGTCGGCGTCGGCGCCGGCGAGACTGTCGTCAATCATGTGTTCGAGATCGCCAAGCCGCGCCTCTGGTGGCCTGCGGGAAGCGGTGAGCAGGCGCTCTTTGCGCTGACCGTCGATCTGCCTGCAGACGCCGTCACTAAGCAGATCGGTCTGCGCACCGTGGAGCTCATCACCACGCCGGATGCTGCCGGCGCCCGTTTCGCGCTGAAGGTCAACGGCCGCGAGATCTTCTGCCGCGGCGCCAACTGGATTCCCGCCGACGCACTGTTTTCGCTGTCGTCGCCGGAAAAGACCGAGGACCTGCTGCAATCGGCCAAGTCCGCCAACATGAACATGATCCGCGTCTGGGGCGGCGGGTTTTATGAGCATGATCATTTCTACGATCTCTGCGACCGTCTCGGCCTTATGGTCTGGCAGGATTTCATGTTCGCCTGCAACCTCTATCCCTCGACCGAGGACTTCCTCGACAATGTCGCGCTTGAAGTCGATTATCAGGTTCGCCGCCTGAACTCGCATCCGTCGATCGCGCTCTGGTGCGGCGACAACGAGCTGGTGGGCGCGCTCACCTGGTTCGAGGAATCGCGCAAGGACCGCGACCGCTATCTCGTCTCCTACGACCGCCTCAACCGGGTTATCGAGCAGGCCATGAAGAAGGCGGCGCCGGATGCGATCTGGTGGCCGTCGAGCCCGGCGTCGGGCTATCTCGACTTCGGCGATGCCTGGCATGCCGATGGCTCGGGCGACATGCACTACTGGTCGGTCTGGCACGAGAACAAGTCGTTCGACAATTACCGATCCGTTCGCCCGCGCTTCTGCTCGGAGTTCGGCTTCCAGTCCTATACCTCGCTTCCCGTCATCAAGACCTATGCCGAAGCCAAGGACATGAACGTCGCGTCGCCGGTCATGGAGCTGCATCAGAAGAATGCCGGCGGCAACGAGCGCATTGCCGGCACGATGTTCCGCTATTTCCGCTTCCCGAAGGACTTCCCGAATTTCGTCTATCTCAGCCAGATTCAGCAGGGTCTCGCGATCAAGACGGCGGTGGAATACTGGCGGTCGCTGAAGCCGCATTGCATGGGCACGATCTACTGGCAGCTCAACGACACCTGGCCTGTGGCGTCGTGGTCGAGCCTTGATTACGGCGGCCGCTGGAAGGCGATGCACTATCTGGTCAAGCGTTTCTTCCAGCCGGTCGCGGTCGCCGCCATCCCATCCGACGACGGCAAGCAGATCCGCTTCTCGCTGGTCAACGACACGCTTGATGACGTCAGCGTCGACCTGTCAATCTCGATCATCGACATGAAGGGCGAGCGCAAACACCTGAAGGATGTGCAGGCGGTCTGCACGCCTGATGCAGCGGTGACGGCTGCCAGCATCGACCTCTCCGATATCCCCTCGGGCACGCTGCTTGCCTGGCGCTTCACGGCGTCGAACGGCATGGGCGGCGAGGGGCACTATGTTGATGGCACTTACAAGGCGCTGGAGCTCGAACCGGCGGGCCTGATGGTCACGCACGAATATGTCGAAGAGGATGGCTCTGTCTGCCTCAACGTCACCGCGAAGGGACTTGCGCTCTTCGTGATGATCGAAACCGAGACCGACGGCAGGTATTCCGACAATGCCTTCGATCTGGCGGCGGGCGAGACGCGCCGCATCACCTTCACCCCGGCCACGCCGCTTGCTGGTGGCGCCCTGCCGGACTTCCGTTTCTACGACCTGCAGTCCTGTCAGTCCGTGGATTGATCCTGATTAAATGAATGGGCACGAGGCCCGAGGAGGATATTATGACGAAACTGAGTTTCCAGCTTTATAGCGCCCGCAACTTCCAGCCCTATTCGGCGATCTTCGAAAAGCTCGGCAAGGCCGGTTATCAGGAAGTCGAAGGCTTCGGCGGCATCTATGCCGATCTCGACGATGCCGGCCTCAAGGGCCTGCGCGCCGAACTCGACAAGAACGGTCTGACGATGGCGAGCGGCCACTTCAGCCCCGATTTCCTCGACGGCGAAGTGCAGAAGTCGCTGAACATCGCCAAGATCCTCGGCATGGATTCCATCTATGCGCCGCATCTGGCGGCCGATGAGCGCCCGACCGATGGCGCCGGCTGGCTGGCTTTCGGCAAGCGCTTGCAGGAAATGAGCAAGCCTTACAAGGATGCAGGCTACGAGTTCGGCTGGCACAACCACGACTTCGAATTCGTGAAGCTCGCCGACGGCTCGCTGCCGATCGAGCGCATCTTCGAAGGCGCGCCTGACATTTCGTGGGAAGCGGATATCGCCTGGGTCGTTCGCGGCGGTGCCGATCCCTTCGCATGGATCGAGAAGCTCGGGTCCCGCATCACCTCGGCGCACGTCAAGGACATCGCGCCGGCAGGCGAGAACAAGAACGAAGACGGCTGGGCCGATGTCGGCCACGGCACGCTTGATTGGCCGAAGCTCGTCGCGGCGCTGAAGGGCACCAAGACCAAGCACTACGTCGTCGAGCATGACAATCCCGCCGATATCGATCGTCTGATCACCCGCTCGATCGCATCCTTCAAGACCTACTGAGGACCATCATGACCAAGGAACTTGGCGTCGGCATCATTGGATGCGGCAACATCTCCACCACCTACTTTTCGCTGGCCCCGCTGTTCAAGGGCCTCAAGGTCGTCGCTTGCGCCGATCTCAACATGCAGGCCGCCGAAGCCCGTGCCGCCGAGTATGGCGTCAAGGCGCAGACGATCGAGGACCTGCTCACCAATGAGGCGGTTGACGTCGTCGTCAACCTGACGATCCCGGACGCGCACTTCCCGGTCTCGAAAGCGATACTGCTCTCCGGCAAGCACGTCTATTCGGAAAAGCCGCTGGTTCTCACCCTGGAGCAGGGTGAGGAGCTGCGCCGCATCGCCAAGGAGAAAAACCTCTCCGTCGGTTGCGCGCCAGACACCTTCCTCGGCGGCGCGCATCAGCTCGCCCGCAAGTATATCGACGAGGGCGGCATCGGCCGTGTCACCTCCGGCGCGTGCTATGTCATGAGCCCCGGCATGGAGATGTGGCATCCGAACCCGGATTTCTTCTTCCTGCCCGGCGGCGGCCCGATCCTCGATCTCGGCCCTTACTACATCGCCAACCTGATCAACCTGATCGGTCCGGTGAAGCGTGTGGGCGCGATGACCTCCATGGCGTCGCCGACCCGCACGATCACCAGCGAGCCGCGCAACGGCGAGACGATCCCGGTGAAGACGCCGACGACGATCCAGGCGATCCTGGAATTCGTCAATGGCGCGACGGTCACGCTCACCGCGAGCTGGGACGTCTGGTCTCACCGCCATGCCAACATGGAGCTCTACGGCACCGATGGTTCGCTCTACGTGCCGGATCCGAACTTCTTCGGCGGCGTGGTCGAGGCGAGCGGCCGCGACAAGGACATCAAGCCGCTCGATGGCTGGGAGCACCCTTTCGGCATCTCCAACCAGGAGAGCCCGCAGGGACCGCGCGCCAACTATCGTACGGCGGGTCTCGCCGACATGGCGATGGCGATCATCGAGGGGCGCGATGCGCGTTGCTCGCTCGATCGCACGCTGCACGGCGTCGACGTCATGACCTCGATCCTGAAGTCGGGCGAGGAAGGCCGCTTCATCGAACTGACGACGACCTGCACGCAGCCGGCCGCACTCGGCATCGAAGAGGCGCAGGCACTTCTGAAGTGATTGGCACTTCAGAAATAATGGGCGCTCTTGATGTGCGTGCCTAAAGGTCTATGGTCCGGCGCGGGCGACGAACCCGCGCCGTTTCTATATACGAGGGATGAGGACATATGAGCTGGCAACCGGCTTCCGACCGCTATTCGAAGATGAAGTACAACCGCACGGGCCGTTCCGGCCTGAAGCTGCCGGCCGTTTCGCTCGGCCTCTGGCACAATTTCGGCGGCGATACGCCGCATGACCGCAAGATCGACATGTGCCGCACGGCCTTCGATCTCGGCATCACCCATTTCGACCTCGCCAACAATTACGGCCCGCCTCCCGGCAGCGCCGAGACGGCCTTCGGCGAGATCATGCGCACCGAATTTGCGGGCCTGCGCGATGAGCTGATCATCTCCTCCAAGGCCGGCTACGACATGTGGCCGGGCCCCTATGGCGAGTGGGGCAGCCGCAAGTATCTGATCGCTTCCTGCGACCAGAGCCTGAAGCGCATGGGCCTCGACTATGTCGATATCTTCTATTCGCACCGCTTCGACCCGGATACGCCGCTGGAAGAAACCTGCGGCGCGCTCGACCATATCGTGCGCTCCGGCCGCGCGCTCTATGTCGGCATCTCGTCCTACAATTCGCAGCGCACCCGCGAAGCTGCCGCCATCCTCAAGGATCTCGGCACGCCGTGCCTAATCCACCAGCCGAGCTATTCGATGCTCAACCGCTGGGTCGAGGACGACAAGCTGCTCGATACGCTCGACGAGGTCGGCATGGGCTCGATCGTCTTCTCACCGCTGGCGCAGGGCATGCTGACGACGAAGTATCTCGGCGGTATCCCTCAGGACAGCCGCGCGGCGCAGAACCACTTCCTCAAGAAGGACTTCATCCGTCCTCAGATCATCGACAACATCCGCAAGCTCAACGAGATCGCGGAACGTCGTGGCCAGACGCTGGCGCAGATGGCGATCGCCTGGGTGCTGCGCGGCGAC
>NZ_DDHH01000001.1:0-190 GCF_002338015.1 Rhizobium sp. UBA1881 | reverse complement strand
GCTGATCGGCGCCAGCCGCTCGTCGCAGATCGTCGACTGCGTCAAGGCGCTCGACAATCTGGAGTTCACCGCCGAGGAGCTGAAGGAGATCGATGGCTACGCCCGCGAGGCGGACATCAATCTCTGGGCGAAGTCGGCGGAACGCGAATAGGCCAAAACGCCCGGAACGATCTTCCGGGCGTTTTTCATA